>VGZO01000102.1 GCA_016872555.1 Planctomycetota bacterium | reverse complement strand
CGTGCAGGTCCACAACGAATGCGACGTGACTCAGACGTCGCCCGACGAACTGCCCGTGATCGACATTCGCAGCCTCTGACGGGATCCCATGTCACGGTGCGGACGGCCCGTGAGAAGGGCGGTTTCAGAGCGGGCTCGAGCCGACGAGACAAATCCGGCCTTGAGCGTGGATAGGAAGTTCCGCGGCGCCTCCACGGTCGGCCCGCATACGGCCCAGCCAGCTCCGGCGGTTGCTCCTCATGATCCGCCCCGCCAGGCCGACGCTTGCCGAAGTGCCATTGGCCGACCTATCCTTTTTCCGCACCTCAAGGTGAGCATCGCCGTGGGCGGCTGGACGCTCTCCACGCACTTCAGCACCGTGTGCTCGACGGCGGCCGGCCGCGAGACGTTTGCCAACTCGCTCGTCAAGTTCCTCGACACCTACCGGATGTTCGACGGCATCGACTTCGACTGGGAATATCCGGGCGGTGGCGGCCTCGACGGCAACTCCGTGAGCCCGAACGACGGGGCGAACTACGCCTCGCTCATGAAGCTCGTAGCTCGTGCGCTCGAAGGTCGACGCTCTCGGCACGCGCCTCGGCCGCGACTACGAGCTCTCGGTGGCCTCGCCGGCCGGCTTCGACAAGATCCGAAACTTCAATCTCGCGGGCCTCACGCCGCACGTCGACTTCTTCAACCTGATGAGCTACGACTTCCACGGCACGTGGGAGAAGACGACGGGCCACCAGTCGGCCTTCACGGGCGACCCGATCGGCTACGACATCAAGACGGCCGTCGATCTCTACCGCGCCGCGGGCGTGCCCGCCGGCAAGATCGTGCTCGGAGCCCCGCTCTACACCCGCGGCTGGAGCGGCGTGGCCGACGGCGGCGACGGCGGCTATGCCGAGCAGTCCAGCGGCTCGGCGCCCGGCACGTTCGAGGCGGGCGTGTATGACTACAAGGACCTGCTCCGCCAGGTGCAGGATCCGGCGAGCGGCTGGAAGCTCTACTGGGACGACACGGCCCAGGCGGCCTACGTCTACAACCGCTCCAAGGGCCTGTTCAGCTCGTTCGAGACGCCCACGTCGATCGCCCAGCGGGCCCAATTGGCCGAGGACATCGGCCTCGGCGGGATGATGTTTTGGGACATCACGAACGACGCCCTCGACTCGCCGGAGAGCCTCGTGAACGCGGCGTATGCGTCGTGGGTGATCGACGAGGATCTGGCCACGATCCGCAGCCGCTCCCGCCTCACGGGCGAGATCGTGATCGGCGGCGACGACCTCATCAAAGCCTTGCCGCTGCAGGTGTGACCGGCGCGAAAGAGCCGCCGGGCGACGGCCTCGGCCGTGAGGGCAGCCTCCATGTCGCTCACGACAAGCGCCACTCCGAGCAATTTTTCGGCGTCCTGCCAGCCCGAAAACGAAAAGTCCTCTGCCGATCGTCTCCGCTGCCTATACTTCCGCGGCAACGATCTTTCCCTCTTCGGAGCATTCTCCATGGCCGAAAATCACCCCAACAACTGGCCGGATCTCTTGATCGGCCTCTACGACAATCTCACGGGGCGGCGGGCGGAGATCACGTACCAGTTCGACGACATGCACATCAAGATTCCGAGCGGCACCGGTCCGTCGGCGCAGCATGCCGAGTGGGTGCTGCACGGGACGCTCAAGATTCGTACGCGGGACACGGGCTCGTCCCCAAACTGATTCTGGCCGGGCGACTCACGGGAACGCTGGATGGTCGCCCGGTCGTGATCGATGCCGATGAACGCGGAGTGATGGTTTCGTTTGCGTCGGTGGCGACGGCGTGGGCGGCGCGGCGGTCGGCGACAGCGCTCGTGCCGGTGCTCGCCGTCGCACAGCGTTGCACCGTTCCGGTGCGGTTGAACGTGGCGGGGCTCGTGTCGCTGGAGGTGCTTCCGAGGCCGAGCCGAGTCGTGCGGATGCTGACGCCCCGTCTTGCAGACCTGCTCTGACACCGACGGGGCGTGCAGTGGAGGGTTTGATCCATAAGGGGAGCCTATCGTGTTCGGTCCGATCCGCCGCCTCCTTGCCGCCGCCTTCGACCGGCTCGACACGCCGCCCGTGCGGGCCTGGCTCGAGCGGGCGGTGGTGGGGGGGGGCGGCGGGCGGGTTTCTCGTGCACCTCGCGGCGATCGGGCTTGCCCGGCTGTTCCCCGACCTTCCCCAGACGGTCTTCAAGGGGCTCGATGAGAGTCCGCTGCATGCGGTCTACACGCCCTTCAGCGTGATCCTGTTTTACGAGGTGGTGCTCCTCGTCTTCGCACTCACCGCCTCGCACACCGGCGAGATCGCCAAGCAGTATCAGATCGTATCGCTGATCGTCGTCCGGCGGGTCTTCAAAGAAATCGGCGGCTTCAGCGACCTGGAAAACTGGCTCGCCGAGCCGGAGGCGGTGAGGGCCGTGCTCATCGACATGGCCGGCGCCGTGCTGATGTTTCTGATCGTTACGGCCTTTGCGTGGCTGCGGCACGTGACGCCGAAGACGCCAATCCGCCACGATCTGGAGGGCTTCGTCCAGCTCAAGAAGGCAATGGCCGTGCTCTTGCTCGTCGTGCTCGTCGGGCTGGCGACGCTCAATCTGGCGAGCTGGCTCGGTCTCGTCGACGGCCTGCCTGCCGTGATCGCGACGCCGCCGGCCGACGTCGATCTCTTCTTCTTTCCACGATTTTTCGAATTCATGATCTTCACCGACGTGTTCCTGTTGATCGTGTCGTTGGCCTATTACGACCGCTATGAATACGTGTTTCGGAACGCGGGATTCGTCATCTCCACGGTGCTCTTACGGGTTTCGCTGTCGACGCCCAAGCCCTACGACCTCCTCCTGGCGCTGACAGCCATGCTCTACGGGCTCGCCGTGCTCGGCGTGTTCGCCTGCTTCCTGGCGATCGACCGCGGCTCAGTCGAGCGGCAGAAAAGCCCAGAGTGAGGGGCGGCCGCAGTTGCAGTGCACCGCCCGGCCCAGGAGCCCGAGGCCGGCGATGCTCACGTACACCGCCGTCCTGGCGGCGTCCCAAAAGCCCGCCACACCGGTGGCGTGGGGCCCGCGGAGCCGCGCTTCCACGCTCGGCACCGGATGGAAGATCGTTTCGACGAGCGCCGGACGCTCGCGTTCGCGATCCTGCAGTTCGTCGAGTGATTCGATCGTGCGGGCGAGCGTCGCACGGTGGCAGCCGGCCGCGAGCATGCGCTGATCGACCTCCTCCACGCCGCGGCGGCTGGGCGTCGGCAGCGTGAGCAGGCCGAGAAACGACCAGAGCGTGAACACGAGGCTAAACGTGACGATGCCCTCGGCCGTGGCCAGCCGCCGATCCCCGATGACGACTGCCGCCAGCGCGATCCCGAAGAGTGTGAAGCCGATCGCGAGCATCCGGCCCCGCCACCATGCACCGCTCTCGACGGCCATCTGCCGCCGCTGCAACGCCGTGGCAAAGGCTTCCGCATCGAGCACTTCGCGCCAGCGCAGCGGCAGGAGGTGGAGTTGGGGCCGCACCACGCCCACGACTGCGCCGGTAAAGCCCTCGTCTGCGGATTCAGCCATGAAGGTCGGCAGCATCGGCAGCGCCCGGTCGTCTGTGACCGGCTCGTGGGCACTCGGCAGGCTCGGCGTGAGCTCGAGCGGCGCCATGGCCGCCGCCACGGCGATCCGCAGGCCCAGCAACACCAGCACGAGCGTCGCACCGGCGGCGATCACCCCGAGCGCTCCTCCCGCCCGACCCGCCAGAAGCAGCGTGAACGCCACGGTGAACATGATGCTCGAGTGCATGCTCACACCCCGGGCCAGGCGCGCGACGAAGCTGCCGAGCGGAAGATGCCCGCGGCCATAGCGGCGTGGCAACAGATAGCCGCCGCAGAGGTCGAAGGGGACATGCACTGCGGCGTAGACGAGCACGAAACCGGCCAGGGCGAAGAGCTGGTCGCGGAGCGCTCCTCCCACCGGAGGCAGGAATCGGGCCGGCAGCCCGAATGCGAGGCCCGCGACCGCCAGGACGACGATCGTGCCGACGCCACTCATGCCCAGCCACAGTCGGGCGCGGCCATAGCCGGGAGCGGCCTCCACCGCCGGGAACTCGTCCCCGGGCAGCGTCTTTGCGCGGTGCAAGGCCTCGGCCGTTTTTTGAATGCCCCGCAGCATGCCACCGAAGACCAGCTCGTGCAGCGGCACGACGGCATACCAATACAAGAGGCCGAGCAGGCCCCGGGGGCGGAAGCGGGCGGTCATCACGAGCCGGTGCAGGGGCGGCCGGGCTTCGGCATCGATCTCCTCGATCGCGAAATCGAGCTGCGCTTCGCCCGGCAGCTTCATCTCGGCGCGGAGTGCGAGTGAGCGATCGCGGTCGATCCCCACCACCCGCCAGAAGTCGAGCGCTTCACCAAACTCGACTTTCTCCGGATGCCGCCTGCCACGGCGCAGCCCTGGGCCACCCACGAGCTTGTCCATCCAGCCGCGCAGCTGCCAGAGCACGTCGCCCGCATACCAGCCGTTGCCGCCGCCGATCCGGCAGACCGCGGCGTAGATGCTCGCGGCATCGGCCTCGATGTCGACGACCCGCCGATCGGTGAACACCGTGCCTCCGGCCCAGGCCGGGTCGCCGGGCACCGGCCCGGCCACGCTCCAGTGGGTTTCCACGGCGTGCTGATCGATCTTCACCTTGGCCGTGTGGATCGCCTCGCGCACGCCAAGCGCCGGGTGGGGCATCAGCTGCTGCGTGGTGTCGTCGGTGACGACGACACGATTTTTGAGCCCCTCGGCCAGCGGCCGGGCGATGCGATACGACACCGGCGTGACGAGATTGATCCATAGCGAGCTCAGCCGCGGCGTCAGCACCGGCACCGGCAGAATCATCCGCCGCCGGAGGCCGAGCTCCTCGGCCATCACCCGCATCAAGTCGCGGTAGGGCATCACGTCGGGCCCGCCGATCTCGAGCGTTTTGCCAGCCGTCTCGGGCACGTCGAGGCAGCGAACGAGCCAGTGCACGACATCGGCGATGGCCACCGGCTGGCACTCCGTGGTCACCCACTTGGGCGTCACCATGATCGGGAGCCGCTCGACGAGATAGCGGAGGATCTCGTACGACGCCGACCCCGACCCGATGATCATCGCCGCCCGGAACGTGGTGACCGGCACGCCGCCCGAAGCGAGCTCCTCTTCGACCTGCCGCCGCGACCGCAGGTGCTCGCTCAGATCCGGCCCCATCTCGCCGAGGCCGCCGAGGTAGATGATCCGCGACAGATCGGCATCGCGGGCCGCCCGGGCGAAGCCGGCGGCGAGTTCACGATCGTGATCCGCATAGGCCCCACCGGTGGCGACCATCGAGTGCACGAGGTAATAGGCGGCGCGGCAACCCTCGAGCGCCGTGGCCAAAGCGGACGTGTCACCGAGATCGTTCGCGAGCACCTCGACGTTTGGATGATGTCGCCAGGGGCGGGCGTCGAGCTTGCGCGGCTCGCGCACGAGGCACCGCACACGGTAGCCAGCTTCGAGCAGCGCGGGCACGAGCCGTCCGCCGACGTAGCCCGTCGCACCGGTCACGGCGATCGTGTCGCCCGCGGCGATCACGGGGCTCGGTTGGTCATGCATGAAAGTTCTGCGGGGGACGGTGGGCATCGAGGTGAAACCAGATGCCGGCATCATAGGGTGCTCCCGGCGACCTGCCGTGCCGAAGGCCCGGGATCCGCGCGTTTCTCGCAGGCTGCCCCGCCCTCACACCCGCAGGCGTGAATGAAACGATTCTCATGCCCTCTG
>VGZO01000101.1 GCA_016872555.1 Planctomycetota bacterium | reverse complement strand
GGATGGCATGGGTCTGCGACGGGTCGTGAGGGAGCCATCGATGGCAATCCTCGGCGCCCGCGGCAGCGATGGGAATGGCGTGAAGCGCGCGAGCCTGCGGTGGTGCTTGGGCGAGCCGCATCGGAGCCCGGCCGGGGTCCCCTGCCCCGGCCGGGTTTTTTTCTTTTTCAGACGCACGAAGGCGTGGTTTCGCATTCCTTCCCAAAAGGGACCCGCGTAGCCCCTCCGCCGTCGCCCTCGCATCGGCCCGTCGCAACCGTGTGCGGGTCGATGCGAGGGCAAAGGCGCGAGGGGCGCCCCTCTGCAGAGCCCGAGCGGAGGCGGGACTCTCGAGCGGAGGCGGGACTCTCGAGCGGAGGCGGGACTCTCGAGCGGAGGCGGGACTCTCGAGCGGAGGCTCGTCGCGACTCCACCGGCTGTCAGTGAACTCCCTGGCCCGCCAGCCAGCGCTCCGCGTCGAGGGCCGACATGCAGCCGGTGCCGGCGGCTGAAATCGCCTGCCGGTAGTAGTCGTCGGCCACGTCGCCGGCGGCAAACACCCCCTCGACGCTCGTCGCCGTGCGGAAGTGCTGCGTCCAGACGATGTACTTCTTCGCCGTCAGCTGCAATTGGCCGTCGAGGAAGGCCGTGTTCGGCGTATGGCCGATCGCCAGGAACACGCCGGCCACGTCGAGGTGCGTCTCGCGCGCTGGCTCGAGCGTGCTCACCAGCCGCACCCCCGTGACCCCCTTGGCGTCGTCGCCGAGGACCTCGGCCAGCGCCGTATTGAAATGGATCTTGATCTTCGCGTCGTCATGGGCGCGCTTGGCCATGATCTTCGACGCCCGGAGCTGATCGCGGCGGTGGACAAGGTGGACGGTGCTGGCGAACTTCGTCAGGTAGGTCGCCTCCTCGACCGCCGAGTCGCCGCCGCCGACGACCACCAGCTCGCGCTTGCGAAACCGCGGCAGCGCCCCGTCGCACACGGCGCAGGCACTGACGCCGCGGTTTTTGAAGCGTTCCTCGCTCTCGAGGCCGAGCCAATTGGCACTCGCCCCGGTCGCCACGATCACGCACTCCGCCGTGACGCTGCCCCCCTCGGCCGGATGAAGCGTGAACGGCCGCTTCGAGAAATCGACGCGCTCGATGTCGTCGGTCACGATCCGGGTGCCGAAGTTGACTGCCTGCTGCCGCATCAGCTCCATGAGCTCGGGTCCCGTCACCCCTTCACCGGCGTGCGGCGCTATCATCTGCCGCCGCTCTGCGGGCAGCGCCGAATCGAGGAACCCGCCGAGGTTGCCATGGGGAAACCCGGCGAAGTTCTCGACCTCGCTCGTCAGCGCCAGCTGCCCCAGCGGCAGCGTGCCTGAGAGCCGATTCTTCTCGCTGATCGCCCCTTCGTAGACGAGCGGCTGGAGCTGTGCGCGGGCGGCGTAGATCGCGGCCGACCAGCCGGCCGGTCCGCTGCCGATGATGACGAGTTTCTCGCGGCCGGAAGTCGCTGCTGCCATGGGGCGGGGGGTCCTCGACGGGGATCCGGCCGATTCGACGCCGTGCGGCCGGGCGGGCATGATAAACCGCCGGAGGGGCGGCCGTCCCGGGCCGCCCGTGTTCCTGCCGCCACCGGGGGCCACGCATGAGCCTGCTGTTCATCCTCCTGCCCAGCGCCCTGCTGCTCGCCGTCGCGTACCGGCTCTATGGCGGCCTGCTCTCGCGGCTCTTCCGGCTCGATGCCGGGGCCACGACGCCGGCGGTCGCGCTCCGCGACGACGTCGACTACGAGCCGATCGCGCCGGCGCTCCTCCTCGGGCAGCACTTCTCGGCGATCGCCGCCGCCGGGCCGATCGTCGGGCCGATCCTCGCCGGCGTCGCCTTCGGCTGGGCGCCGGCGCTGGCCTGGATCCTCGTCGGCAGCATCCTCATCGGCGGGGTCCACGACTTCGCGGCGCTCGTCGCCAGCGTCCGCCACAAGGCGCGGTCGATCGCCGAGGTGGTGCGCGACCACATGAGCCGGCGCAGCTACGTGCTCTTCCTGGCGTTCGTCTGGATCGCGCTGGTCTACATCATCGTCGCCTTCACCGACATCACCGCGTCGAGCTTCGTCGGCCGGCAGGTGCTCGAGAGCGGGGAGACGGTGTCCGGCGGCGGCATCGCCTCGTCGAGCCTGATGTATCTCCTCCTGCCGATGGCGATGGGGCTCTGCCTGCGCCAGGGCAGGATGCCCCTCTGGCTGGCGACGGCGATCTTCCTGCCGCTGGTCGGCCTCGCGATCTGGGGCGGCCAGCGGATCCCCTTCGATCTGGCGGCGGTGCTCGGCGCCTCCGATGCCACGGCGCAGAAGATCTGGGGCGTGCTCCTGCTGGCATACTGCCTGGTCGCGGCGATGGTGCCGATGTGGCTCCTCCTCCAGCCGCGCGGCCACCTCGGCGGCTGCTTCCTCTACGTGGCCCTCGCCGGGGCGGCGCTCGGGCTCGTCCTCGGCGACCGGCTCGTGGCGGGCGACGCGGCTGTGAACTACCCGGCCTTCACGCAGTGGTCGACGAAGGCGGGGCCGGTCGTGCCGATGCTGTTCATCACGATCGCCTGCGGCGCCTGTTCCGGATTCCACTCCCTGATCGCCTCGGGAACGACGAGCAAGCAGCTGCGCCGCGAAACCGATGCCCGGCCGATCGGCTACGGCACGATGCTTCTCGAGGCGATGGTGGCGATCGTGAGCCTCGCCTGCGTGATGGTGCTCCCCGCCGGCGACACGCGGGCCGCGCAGCCGCCGAATTTCATCTACGCCCTCGGGATGGGGCGGTTCCTCGAGATCCTCGGGATCGCACCAGCGCTCGGCGTGAGCTTCGCGCTGATGGCGTTCACGACGTTCGTCTACGACACGCTCGACGTCTGCACGCGGCTGGGGCGCTACATCATCCAGGAGCTCACCGGGCTCTCCGGCCGCGCAGGGGCGTGGCTCGGTACCGGGCTCACCGCCGGGGTGCCGCTGTTTTTCCTCCTCCGGCCGCAGCTCGACGCCGACGGCAAGGCGGTGCCAGCCTGGAAGACGTTCTGGGGCCTGTTCGGCGCGAGCAACCAGCTCCTGGCGGCGCTCACGCTCCTGGGGATCACGGTCTGGCTGTGGCGGACGCGGCGCGAGGCGTGGGTCTGGGCGGTGACGGGCCTGCCGACGCTGTTCATGTACGTGATGAGCACCTGGGCGCTGGCGACGATGACGCTGCCGAAGTTTCAGGAGGCCTTCCGCAAGGCCGACGATGTCCCCGTGCCGACCGATCCGGTGGCCTGGGCGGGGCTCGTGCTGCTCGTCCTCGCGGCGGTGATGCTCGTCGAGGCGGTGCGGGCGATCGTGGGGGATCGCGGTCCGCCGCGGCCGGCACTGGCTCCGGCGCCGGCCGGTTCACCGGCATGAGCCGGGGGTGCGGTGGGAGCGGCGCGGCCGGCCGCCGCGACGGCGACCGCGCCCGCGGGGCACCGCGGCCCGAGAAGATCTGCGTCGCGTGCGGCCGTCCCTTCCAGTGGCGCCGCAAGTGGGCCGCGTGCTGGGACGAGGTGCGCTACTGCAGTGACCGCTGCCGCGCCCGTGGGACGAGGGCGTGAGCCAGCGGAGCGAAGGGTTGCGTAAAGGATGTAGGTGCGTACACTTCCTTGTGGGGTCTTGGAGGACTGGCGATGTCTACTCCCACTTCCGGTTTTCACACTGCCGGCGACCCAGTCGCGAGCAGTCCCGGTCCGCAGGGACGGCAGCCGCGATTGCTCGATCGATTGCGCGATGCTGCCCGAGTCCGGCATCTGGCGCGGAGCACGGAGCGTGTCTATTCGCACTGGGTGCGGCGGTACATCCTCCATCATGACAAGCGGCATCCGCTGGAGATGGGCGCGGCGGAGGTGAACGCCTTCCTCACCGATCTGGCGGTCCGCGGACATGTATCCGCCTCCACGCAGAACCAGGCTCTCGCGGCGATCCTCTTTCTTCACGACGCCGTCCTGGGAAAGCCGCTGGGCCGGATAGACGACGTGGTGCGGGCGCGAAGGCCGCGCCGACTGCCAGACGTACTCACGCCCGAGGAGGTCGAGCGGGTGATGAAGCACCTCCGAGGGGAGTCTTGGATGGTGGCGATGTTGCTGTACGGGGCCGGGCTGCGCTTGATGGAGGCGCTGCGGCTCCGCGTCAAGGATGTCGATTGCGAGCGACGTGAGTTGACGATCCGTGAGGCGAAGGGAAACAAGGATCGGATCACCGTCCTGCCTGCGGGGCTCGTCGAGCCACTCTCGCGGCATCTGGGCTCTTGGCGGCGGCATCACGCCGAAGAGGACAAGCAAGGGAAGGGCCGCGTGCGTCTGCCAGGGGCGCTCGACAGGAAATACCCTCTCGCCGGTAGAACCTGGTCCTGGCAGTGGGTGTTTCCGGCGGCGCGCTGCTACCGCGATCGTGAGTCCGGGGGCATCTTCCGGCACCACATCCATGAATCGCTTATCCAACGGAGCATGCATCAGGCCGTGGTGGCGGCGGGGATCGCGAAGCGGGCCACCTGCCATACACTGCGCCATTCCTTCGCGACGCATCTGCTGCTCGATGGGTACGACATCCGCACGGTCCAGGAATTGCTCGGCCACAATGACGTGAAGACGACGATGATCTATACGCACGTGCTCAACACCGGCGGGCGGGGAGTCCGCAGCCCGGCTGATCGACTCGCCCCGGCCAGCCCCCGCGGGAAGCCGAGCCGGGAAGTGGGCCGCAGTTGACGGGAACTATTCAGCAAGCCATCGGGCACACCCCGGCTGCTCGCGTGGGAGCCGGGACGAGGGCGACTTGCCCGAAGACGGCTCCCCACACCGCCCACGACCGAGCAATTGCCGCCCGGACGGGAGGTGCGATATACTGCAGGCGGCGCCTGTTAAGCACCCGGCGGAAAGGGGGCTTGTCAGTGCGTAAGTGACGACACGTCAGGGTCTTGGCGAGGATTAGGGTTCAACGCTCGGGTGCGCTAACTCGCAAGTCCGGGTGCTTATACGGACCGTATAAATACAAGTTCTGTGCCTCAAATCGGGAATGTCCACTTTTGAGCGATAAACCGCATACGAATCCGTATGAACCGCCCCGCTGTGATACCAACTCGCGTGCTCGCGTGCTCTCTGGGTTCCACGGCGTGGTGCTTGCACTGCTCGTGATCGTCCTTCTCGTGCGCGGCGTATTCATGGCGTTTGAGTGGGCTCGCTTACTGTTCTCTGGAGTCGCGCTAGCGAGCCACTTCTACAGGGCCATTTTTCTGAAGGACGCAATATATGGAGTGACCGCGCTCATCGGTGGCCTGTTGCTGACATGTCGTCTGCGCGTCGGATGGTGGTTCGCTACGATCCATTGGTCTTGGTATCTCGCTTGCGAGGTGTTGGTTGTTGTGGCCGCCGAATCGATGAGCTGGCGATTCCCTGTCCGCCACGAGCCCGCTCAGCTTTTCACAAGTGTGACCAAGAGTCTTGCCTTGGCCGGAGTGGCGTTGATGATACTGTTATGGAAGCCGGTCATGGCGCACTGCAATGTTGGTCCCAGGCGCCGCACGCCAATGGTCGGTTCGCTCCTTGTGGGTTGCTTTACCGTCGCTCTCCTGGTCAATTGGTGGTCGAGCATGAAGTAAGGTTTGTGGGAGGATAGCACAGAACAACGGCGTGCACTGGAGCGGCGGTTATTGCGTCTTCCGAAATCACAGGTCACTGGGCGCCGCCCAGTGACGCCAGACGTTCGGGCTTGGACTTGATGGAAGACGAAATCGAATCAATCGTAAATGAGCACGGATGGTATTGCGCGAATATTGTCGATGC
>VGZO01000100.1 GCA_016872555.1 Planctomycetota bacterium | reverse complement strand
CTGATCGGCCGTCCTGAGCGATCCTGTGGCCGCCGGTGTACGTCACCGAACAGTGACGTACAGGCCGGCCGCCTCCCAGGCCGATATAGGTGGCAGTTGACACTGTGCCATCTGCCACCTAGGATGGTGGCACAGGCGGAAAGGACGCCTGCCACCACCACCAAGAGGGTCGCCACCATGAACGTCACGATCTACACACGAGTCTCGACTGACGAGCAGGCCGCCACCGGCCTCGGCCTCGCCGCACAGGTCGCCGCCTGTGAGGCCTTCGCCGCCAAGGCCGGCCACACCATCACCGGCCTGCACACTGACGCCGGGATCAGCGGCGCGGCCGGGATCGAGGATCGGCCGGGCCTCATGGCCGCCATCGCCGGCCTGCGGCGCGGTGACGCCATCGTGATCGCCAAGCGATGCCGCCTCGGCCGGGATCAGATGGCCATCCTGATGATCGAGAAGGCGGTGAGCCGCAAGGGTGCCACCATCCTGTCGGCCGATGGCATCGGCAACGCCGACGATCCGGCGAGCCAGTTCATGAAGAACGTGATCGACGCCGCCAGCGTCTACGAGCGCGGCTTGATCCGCAGCCGCACCAAGGCCGCCTTGGCCGCCAAGCGTCGGGCCGGTGAGTTGGCCGGTGAGGTACCTTTCGGTTGGGTGGCAGATGCCACCGGCCGCCTGATCGAGCAGGCCGACGAACAGGCCATCCTGCGGATCATCGGTGAGCTGCGGTCGGCCGGCGTCAGCCTGCGGCAGATCGCCACGATCCTCACCGAGGCCGGCCACCGCACCAAGAAAGGCAACGCAACGTGGAGCCACACCACAGTGAAAAGCATCCTCGATCGCGCCGCCGCCTTGGCGGCCTGATCGACGAGCTGGTGGCCGCCGCCGGCCGCCTCACCGACGATCAGCGTGATCGTCTGATCCGCCACCTACAGGAACAAACCGATGGCCAAGGCCAAGAAAACCAGAGCACAGGTTATGAGCGAAGGACTCGCGTTGGTGAACATGAGTCGCCTTCAGCGAGGTCAGGAGCCTTTGACGCCTCAACAGTGGGCGGACAAGAACAGGCCAAGGAAACCCACCGAGAAGGCAGTCATGGACGCACTCACCCGCAAGGTGAAGGCCATCGAGGCCGGCGATCATCGCGCCGCACCTAGGGTGCGAGCACCAAACGTGCCGAAACCGAGCACGAAGAAACCGCAGATGATCGACGCCGCCTTGAAGGCCGCAGTGCGGAAGTCAGGCCGCAGCTACTACGATCTCGGCCAGGCGGCCGGCATCGCACCATCGGTGATCCTGCGGTTCATGAGCGACGATCCACAGGCCGGCCGCGGCGGTGATATGCGCTTGTCCACCGCCGCAAAGCTTGCCGCTGAACTTGGTCTGGTGATGCAACCGGCACCGTGATCTTCGCCTCGAAACGGCGGCCAAGATCGTGATATCGAGTAGGCGCGGGAGTTGCCGTCGGGCCTGCCGAACGCCACTTCGTTTACATTGTCATCGAAGTCGGGCCGTTTCCCCTGGTGTTTCATCGCCTCCCGGAACGCGGCGAGCGCCTTCGGGTCGTCCCGGATCACGGCCTCGACCTTCGATGGGTCAGCGTTGGTGGATGAGTTCCTGCATTTTGTCACTCACGGTATATTCAGTGTTGCCGTGGTGGCGCAGTGTCACTTCGGAGAAGGATCGCATGAGCGTGCAACCTCGGATCGCACCGCTACTCTCGGACTCGTTACGGGCCGCCGTCCTCACCGATGGCCGGCCGTTGCGTCAGATCGCCGCACAGGCCTCGGTGCCTGTGTCCTCGATCTCCCGGTTCACTCGCCGTGAACGTGGCCTTTCGTGCCATGCCATGGATCGAGTCGCCGGTGTCCTCGGCGTGCAACTGCGGCCGGCGTCACGATCACCGTGATCTGAAAACGACAACGGCCGGCGAGGATCACTCCTCACCGGCCGGTGCGTTGTTCAAGTCGAACGCCGGTTTCCCGACGATCACCTTTCCTTGGTTGCCACTGGCAAAGGGGCACCCGAAGGATAGGCGGCGGCAGGGCCGGCGTGCAACTAGAAAGTTTGCACGCATGATCGCCTCAAGTTCCTCGGCCGTTTCGGCCGTTGAGTCCCGTCCCGGCCGTTCTGCCACCACCGCCTCCCGAACCGGCTGGGCATTTCAACCGCTGCCGAACTTGAACCGAGAAACACGGCAGGCCGTTGGCAAGGCCAGGTGCGGCTGGACGTTCACCACGATCTGCACCGAACTCGGATATGCGTGCCACAAGCGCCGCGCCACCTGGGATCAGCAGCGCCTTGGGATCGGCCTTCGAGCCTTGGCTAGAGAGTCAGGTCAGGACGTTCGTAAGGTACGTCGTGACTGCGCCGCCTTGGCGAAACTAGGCCTGGTGGTGATCCACCGGCCGAAGGTTCTGCACACGGCCGATCCGACGACGGGCAAGATCACCACCAAGTCAAAAGGCCGGTGCGAAAACACGGTGATCTACCTGACGATCACCGAGGCCGTCCTGCGGCCGGCATGGGTCAACCGTGGCACCATTGGTGGCACTACCGTGGCACCACCAACCGCCGCCTGTAAGGGCCACGGTGGCACCACAGTCATAGAACAAAAACAAACAAAACAAACAGAGAACACGCCGGACGGCGGTGCCGATGGAGTCGGCACGCCGCCGGCGGCAGAGGCCGGCCTGACGGCCGGCGAGGCACCCGCCTCGATCCTGCCGGTGAACGCCGGCCGAGACGAACCCGACGTACCCGCCGGCCGTATCCTGCCGTCTCAAGGCACAGCTTCGCCGACAAGGCAGCGGCACCTCGGCCAGGAGGAACGCCGATCAGCCGCAGAGGCCTCTGAGGCGTGGCACAGGCGTGATCCGCAGCAGGAGGCGGCAAGGCGGGAGTACCTGGAGGCGAAGGCCAGGAAGGCCGCCATGGGGCCGCAGTCGGCCGATCACCCACCAAGGCAGCAGGACGTCGAGGCCGCCAAGGCTGAGTTCCTGGCCGCCTTGGCGGTGACGTAGGCGGCCTCGATCTGCCGAACGCCTGTCTCGTATAAACCACTCGGCCTGCACGACGTGCGCCGCCGCAGGTTTTCGCATGGGGGGTAGGTGCGATCTGCCGAACGCCTGCGTCGGCGAAACCGACTCGGCCTGCGTCGTGTGCGCGTGGCCGAAATTGCGTGATCGGCACAGGGTTCCTTCGCCGGCCGTCGTCGCCGGCGTCCCTGCCTGCGAACGTGCCACCACCGGCGACTGCCGCACGAAACGTCAGGCGGCCTCTTCGGGAACATTGTTCCCTAAGTCACTGCGTCAGGCGGCCTCGGCGGCCTGCCGCCGCACGGCCTCGAGCGCGGCCACCAAGGCCGCCTCGACGGTGACTCCGGCCTTCACGCCTTTGACGTTCAAGGCGATCTCCACCACGGCACCGGCCACCTTCAGACGCACCGGCCGAGGCACCTTCACGGCCTTGGGTCTCCTCCTGGCCGCCGCCTTTCGGATCGTCGCCGGCGTGACGCCTTCGGCCTCACCGGCGGCCTCGGCCACCACCACCCGGATCGTGTCGGCGTCCATGCCGACGAGCGGCCGGATGGCACGTTCGGACATTTCAGGAACCGCGGTTCCCGTTTTCTCCGAGAACGCCTGTAGAGCGTCTTGAACACCGGCAAAACTCACGAGTTGATCCGCACGGCGGCGCGTGATTTTGAACCTCGTTTCGACGTACTGATCCCATGACGCCGCCGTGTCCCGGTAGAGTTGCCGGGTGCGGATCGCCGCCAAGGCCTTCCCGGCCTCGATCACCGTCAGGGTGGCCGACACGCCGGCCTCGACGGTGGCCTCCAGGCGGTGCAGCTGCACCCTCTCGGTCTCGGTCAACGTGTTCATGGCGGTGTCCTTGGTGAACCAACCCATGACGATCTGATCGTCCTGGCCGGCCGCGCCGCCGCAGGCCTCGGCCACCTCGATCCGGCCGCGCCGCCGGTGCCGAACGTGCCGCCACCACCACCGGCACCACCGGCACCACCGGCCGGCACCCTGATCGGCCGTCCTGAGCGATCCTGTGGCCGCCGTTCTGGCACCCGAGGCCTCCCGGCACCCTGATCGGCCTGATCGAGCCGGTTTCCTAGTGTCGCGCCCGGGCGGGCGGGGAGCCGGGATCGAGGCCGCCGGTGTACGTCACCGAACCGTGACGTACAGGCCGGCCGCCGTCCTGGCCGATACCCTGTATGCCGGTTGACACAGTGTGCCAACCGGCATAGGATACTGGCACAGGTGAAAGGACGCCTGGCACACCACCAACCAAGGACAAGGACAAAACCATGAACGTCACGATCTACACTCGAGTCTCCACCACCGATCAGGCCGAGTCGGGCCTCGGCCTCGCCGCACAGGTCGCCGCCTGCGAGGCCTTCGCCGCCAAGGCCGGCCACACCGTCACCGGCCTGCACACTGACGCCGGGATCAGCGGCGCGGCCGGGATCGAGGATCGGCCGGGACTCATGGCCGCCGTCGCCGGCCTGCGTCGTGGTGACGCCTTGGTGATCGGCAAGCGGTGCCGCCTCGGCCGTGACGCCTTCGTGATCGCCGTGATCGAGCGTGCAGTGAGTCGCAAAGGTGCCGTGATCCTCTCGGCCGATGGTGTTGGCAACGGTGACGATCCTGCCGCCGTGTTTATGAAGAACGTCGTGAACGCCGCAGGCGAGTTTGAGCGCGGCCTGATCCGCAGCCGCACCCGCGCCGCCTTGGCCGCCAAGCGTGCCGCCGGCCGCCTCACCGGCGAAGTGCCGTTCGGGTGGACGGCCGACGTCGAGGGCCGCCTGATCGAGCACGCCGACGAGCAGGCGATCCTGCGTGTGATCCACGAACTGCGTGACGCCGGCGTTAGCCTGCGGCGGATCGCCTCGATCCTCACCGAGTCAGGACACGCCACAAAGAAAGGCCGCGCCGCATGGACGCACACCACCGTGAAGTCGATCCTCGATCGCGCCGCCGCCTTGGCGGCCTGATCGACGAGCTGCGGCACCTGGCCGCCGCACTCACCGACGATCAGCGTGATCGTCTGAACCACCACCTTGAGGATCTGATCCATGCCGAAGAAACCAACCGACAAGGCGATCATGGACGCACTCACCAAGAGGGTAAAGGCGATCACCGAGGGATCGGCCATGCCGAAGGCGGCGCGTGTGCAACGCCTCGACGTAGCACTACGTCAGACGATCAGAGCGTCGGGCCTGACGCACTACGCATTGGCAAAGGCCGCCGGCGTGCAGGCGAGTCAGATCGACAGGTTCATGATGCCTGCCGACGATCCACGGCACCGTGATCTTCGCCTCGAAACGGCGGCCAAGATCGCCGCAGTTCTAGGCCTTTCGATCAGCGTTGGTGGATGAGTTCCTGCATTTTGTCACTCACGGTATATTCAGTGTCGCCGTGGTGGCACAGTGTCACTTCGGAGAAGGATCGCATGAGCGTGCAACCTCGGATCGCACCGCTACTCTCGGACTCGTTACGGGCCGCCGTCCTCACCGATGGCCGGCCGTTGCGTCAGATCGCCGCACAGGCCTCGGTGCCTGTGTCCTCGATCTCCCGGTTCACTCGCCGTGAACGTGGCCTTTCGTGCCATGCCATGGATCGAGTCGCCGGTGTCCTCGGCGTGCAACTGCGGCCGGCGTCACGATCACCGTGATCTGAAAACGACAACGGCCGGCGAGGATCACTCCTCACCGGCCGGTGCGTTGTTCAAGTCGAACGCCGGTTTCCCGACGATCACCTTTCCTTGGTTGCCACTGGCAAAGGGGCACCCGAAGG
>VGZO01000099.1 GCA_016872555.1 Planctomycetota bacterium | reverse complement strand
GACAGATCGGCACGAACCTCACCGCGTGCCCCTCGTGGGCCTCCGTTTTGCAGGAGCGTACCGTCAGCCGGCCGGCCTTCACGTCGACATCGGCCCACGTCACCGCCCCGACTTCCGACGGGCACCGGAGGCCACCGTAGCGGGCCAGGGCGACGACCACGCGCCACTCGATCGACGGGCAAGCCTCGATCACGTCGGCCACGACATCGCGGGGAACGTAGACCGACCGGCCCGGGTTGGCCTGACTGCCGCCCTTCAAGTGGTCGAAGGGGCTCTTCTCCAGCCAGCCCCACCGAACCGCGCGACCGAACACCGCACGGGCCACGAACACCCGCTTGGCGACGGTGGCGGGGCTCAGGCGGTTGTCGGTGGTGCCGCGCTTCCTCGTGGTCGATGCCGTTGACGTGGCGATCCACGACCGCCAGCGGTCGGCGTCCGAAGCGTTGATCGTCGACAACTCGCGATCGGCACCGAAGAACGCCCGGAGGCTATCGGCAGTCTGTCGGTACGCTGCCCGCGTGGAGGGCTTCACGTCACCGCGCCCCGTGTAGTCGGCCAGGAGCGTCCCGAGCGTCACCACCTCGACCGTCGACCGCTCTGCCGTCAGCCCGGCCCGCACGAGCTTGACGTGGGCCTCGTCGGGGAGGCGACCGACCCACGATGCCAGATCGACCGGCGGTGACACTCCGGTGAGGCGAACTGCCACGAGTTCCTCGATCCGGCCCCGCCACTCCTCAGCCACCCGCACGGGCACCGGCCCGAGTCGGATCGACTTTCGCTCATTGTCGATTCTGAAGATGATCCGCGCCCGCCGCTTCCCGCTGTCGCCTCGATCCCACGACAGTGATGCCATACCCGTGCCCTCCGTTGCTGTTTTCGATCATCATCTTCACGCTCGCGCCAGTCACGCAGCGGTAGTTCCGAGTTTTTGCAGTCTATCGTCTCCCGTCAGCCGGCCGCCCTTCACGCCCCGGAATCGATCGGTCCGATCGCGGCCAGCGCTCGCTTTCGGTAATGGTCGATGTCGGCCGCGTCGGTCCGCTCGCGGGACTGCTCTGCCTTGAACGCCTCCAGGTCGAGAACGCTCTCGATCGTCTCGCGCAGAAGCCGTTGAAGCAGACGAGGCGCCACCGCCTCCAGTTCGCATGCCCCGCGGCCGTGCTGCTCCACGAACCGGCGGTAGTTGCTGCTTGTCGCTTTGGCTTCAACGTCGGTCGGGATGTCGAACTGCCGGCACTGGTCAGCAGTCAGCGCGGCGCGCACGCCGAGAATCCGCCCGGGTGGTATGGCGAAGTCGGCCTGCATGTAGCCCACGAGTGAGTCGACGATCATTGCGCCGTCGGGGTCATGATCCGACAGGACGACGAGTACCAGCCGATCCTTTCCCGAGCCGCGCCACCGGTCGTGGATCGCCTTTCGCGTCGGCAGCGAGCAGTACCCGCGGCCGATGGTCAGCGGCACCGTGTAGCCCTCGCACACCGGCTGGATGATCGGAAGCAGCGTGTTTTTCTCGCCCACGACCTCGAGGTGGTGGGGTTGCGATTGAAGCAGGTCGCGCCAGTAGTTCGTCATGAACCGCTTCAGTTGCTTTCGCATGTAGTCGCCTGCATTGCGGTACACGTTCCACGTTTCAACCGGGCGCGTCGCGTCGTCGATGGCGTCATACGGCACGAGGCCATGAACCCGCGCCCGAGTCAGGAGCTTGCTTAGGTCGCCATACGATGCCCGGTCGTTTCGGTATCGGCTGGCGGGTTTGCTGGCATGGCGCAGCGGCGGCGCGTTCAGCAGGTTGTAGTGAATCGTTCGCAGCGACAGCGGCCAGAATTCGCGCAGGTCGTTTACCACCGCGATGACTGCTTGAAGCATTGGCAACTTCGCGCGCGACACGTTAGCGCGGCGGCGTTTTTCCACGTCATCCATCGCGGCGCACTCAGCGACGGCCCGACGCCCCCTCTCGACCCGATGCTGCACGAGGGCGCGGTGCGCCTCGTCTTCCGACGATCGCACAACCTCCTCCGCCAGTATTTCCGAAACCGTTTTGGATCGTTGCTGGTTGTGCATCACCAGGAGCCGAAGGAAGTCGGGGTGCGTGCTGGCGAAAGGCTCGACGATCACCGGAACCGAGTCGATCCCGGCGAGCCGAGCAGCGCAGAATCGGCGGTGACCGGAGAGGATGAATCCATCCTGCGTCACGTTGAGCGGCTGTAAGACGCCATGCTGCCGCATGCTGCGGGCCAACTCCTGAATCTCGGGATCGTCGGGCGACGGGGGGCGATACACCGCATCGTTGATCTTGCTCGGTGTCAGTGAGGCGACGGGCCGTTGCTCAACTGCGACTAGTCGCCGTTTTTGGTGTTGTTGTTTCTTGGCTGGACGTGGCATTGTCGAAACCTCCGTGTTTGAACGTGTAGCTCCTGACGCGCGTCTGCCGGAGGCTGGAGCCCACCAGGGCGACGGCCTCCGCTCCATGGAATTCATGGAATCCATGAATTCCATGTTCTTGTTCCCCCATGTGGAACACTCCGTTCCCCCATGTGGAACACTCCGTTCCCCCATGTGGAACAGGGGTGTTCCCCCATGTGGAACACCTACTCTTCCTCGACCCACGGTTCTTGGCTGCCTCGGTCGCTTCTGGTGGTGCCCTTGCTCGGCTTGCTCTTCCCGGTCGGCACGACGATCTCGAACACGCGGCACGATCCCGCGCTCTCCCGTTCCTTGAACACGCCAGCGGCCACAAGCCCGGTGATTCCGCGAGACGACGGTGCCACCGGAACGCCGTGTTTCGCCAGCGTCCGCACCGACGCCTTGAAGGTGCACCGATCGAACGACGCCCACTGCCGGCAACGGTGGAACACCCGGTGCATGGCTTTGGTCCAGCCGCGGTCGTGCCCGCCATCCAGGATGGCTCCGACGCGCCGCTGTAGTTCGCCGCGCGGGTTTGGTTCCGTGCCGGTCGGTTTGGCCTTGCTCATCGCGCCTTGCCTCCCGCTGGCGCGAAGTCGGCAAACTCGTCGTGAGGCTCCACCGTGGCCTCGTGGTCGAACCACTGCCGGCGTCCGTCGAACGTCGTCTCCAGATCGAGCCGCTCGCCGTTGCGGTTCTTGAGACATCGCCACCGCACGGGCCGCCCCCGGGCGTCACCGTCAGGCTCACCGTCGACACCGAGGAACAGCAGATCGGCCGCGAAGTCGACCTCCGACGATTCCTTGCCGACGACACCGGCGCGAGCGTCACCGCCGACGTTCTTGGCGATGTTGGAGAGCATCACCACCGCGACACCACGTTCCAGGGCGAGCGTCCGCAGTGCCCGCACCACGGCATCGACCTCGTGGCGCCGGTCGGTCGTGCCCGCCACCTCGACCAACTGGATGAAGTCGACCACCAGGAGCTTGGAGCCCGTCGCGGCCACCGCGTCGATGATGTCCTGCACCGGCAGCGGCGCCGGCAGGAGTTGAAGGCGATCACCGACGGCGGTTTCCAGGTCAGTGGCGACCGCGAGCGCGGCCTTGCTGCGATCCGCGGCCCCCGTCATCGACACGCGCCGCTCCGCCCACGCGGCCCAGTTCACAACCGCCCGTTGGGCGATCCCCTCGACCGTCATCTCACCGGCGGCCCAGGTCGCCTGGAGCGTGGGTTCAACGCGGAGAGCCCCCAGCGTCGCCTGTAACGCCAACGCAGACTTGCCCACCCCAGGAGCACCGGCGAACACCGTCAGCCCGCCCACGGGCAATCCGCCGCCTCCCGCGTCGTCCAGCGGCGTGAAGCCCGTCTCCACGACGGGCGGCCGCTCCTGCTTTCGCCATCGCTCGATCGCGTCGGCGAGTGAGACCAACCGCGACACCGACGAGGGCGATGTCGTGGAGGCGACAGCGGGCGCGACGGCCGGCGGCGCGGCCGCGCTACCGCCACGAGGATCTCGCGGAGCTTTGAAAGCGTTGTGAACTTGCCGCGGGATGTCGGCGAGTTCGTCACCCTCGATCCCGAGCGATTGCAGCCGGGCCACGATCGCGTCGGCGGCCCCCGCCTCTGACCAGCCGCGGCCAGCGAGATCACACGCCACCTTGAACGCAGTCACTACCCGCCCGTCGGCGTCAACGGTCCCGTTCTCCAGGAACCGCCGCGAGTGCTCCGACATCGACCCCGGCGCGACTGCTGCCGATGTCGTGACTCGCGGCACCGCCGGCACCGACGACAGCAGCGCGTCGAACGCGGTGACGGGATGGACCCGCTCCGCCACGCAGTCGACGATCACCGCCATCGGCTTGTCGGGATACTTCGTTTTGCAGTTGCGGAACCCGGGGAGCCGCATGATCCGCGGTGGATCGTGAATTGCCTTGTCGGAACCCGTCGCCTGGATGATCGCCTTTTGAATGGCGGTCCAGCGCGTCAAGTCGTGGATCGGTTCGGTCAGTCGCCACCAGCAGTGAGCACCGCCGCCCGTCATTACCACGACCGTCGGCAGCGGCAGACCAGCGGCCGCTACTCGCGCGAGTGCCTCTGCTGGCGTCGTGCCGTTGTCGAAGTCGGCACACACCGCCCGGGCGAGGGCGACATCCTCCGCGGTGGTGCCTCCTTTCGCCCGTCGCGGGTTGGCGCCGATGTAGATGTTCTGGCCTGCATCGTTTCGCCGTTTTAGATCCGACTCGATCCCTTCGAAGTCGGCCGGCGTCGACCAGATCGAGTGCCGCTCCGGGAGGATACGAACCTCCACGATGTCGTCGTGGTCGAAGAGCGCCGCGAGGAACCGGGCGGTGTCGTTCAAGCGTCACCGCCTTCCGCCGCGTCGGCGGTCACGGAGGCGATTACTGCACTCGTGGCCGACGAGGCCAACCAGGAGCGGAGCGCGGGGAGCGGATAGAGAATCACACCGTCGAGACGTACATGCGGCACCGCGTGGCGCTTGGTCAGGTCGTGGAGCTTCCGCTCACTGATCCCGAGCGCCCGGGCTGCGTCACCGATTCGAAGCGCGAGCGGTTCAACTGGAGGAGGCTCGATCGGCCGCGCTTGCAGTCGCCCCTGACGATCCATCGTCGTGCCCTCCGTCGTGGTCGACGACAGCGACGCCACACCATCGCGCCTCGTCGTCCGGCGGAATGGACCACAAGACCGCAAAAGTCGAGAGGGGGTGTGGCGGAGTCGTCGTCGAGACGATCAGAGTCGATCAAATAGCGTGTAAGTCGCTGATCTGAAACGGTTTGCGATTCATCGTCGGGTTGTGGGTCAGCACCGGCCTATTGCAAAAGTGTGTCAAGAGAACCGGACTCCGCTCGGCCTGGCGGGTCTGATGGCGCGATCGCCGCCGGGTCATCGCCACTGCGCGGCAGGTGCAGCGAAGGGCTTGGTAGGTGCGGCGGCGAGCGTTTCGACAAACGCCTGGATGTCGGCTGCGCGATACATGACGCGGCCGCGTGACCCCGGGGTCAGTCGCAGGGGGCGCGGCCCGCGCCCCTCGCGGCCCCACCTGGTCAACGTCGGCACGGACACGCCGAGTACGGTGGCGGTCTGGCGGCGAGTGAGGAGCTCGAGTTGCGTGGTCGGTGTCATGTTGCCTCCGCGGTTGCGGTGACCATATCGCGTCCTGGGCCTGGAAGTGAGGGGTACTGGCGGTGTCGTATCGGCGTGGTAGTTGAGACGACTGGGGACGAGAGCCGGCGGACGCAGAAAACAGTACGATGACGATTGGCTCGGTTGATGTGGTTCTCGGAGTTCGCCAATGCGTCCCGCCATTGCCATCGCCCTATCCCTTGTCCTGGCCTCCGTCGCCTTCGCCGGCACGCTCACCGGGAAGGTGGTGAAGATCGTCGATGGCGACATGATCGACGTGCTCGACGGCTC
>VGZO01000098.1 GCA_016872555.1 Planctomycetota bacterium | reverse complement strand
GGATCTTCACGGCCACGTGCCGGCCGAGCGACTGCTGCTCGGCGAGGTAGACGTCGGCCATCGCCCCGCGGCCGAGGAGGCGCAGGAGCCGATAGCCCCCCAGCCGACGGCCGGAAAGATCGTCGGATGACGGCGGGGAAGGCGGCGGGGAATCCATGTGGGGCTCTGGAGAGCGTCAGTATCGACGGCGGGCCGGGAGCGGGCAATGTCGCCGCTGCCCCCGCGACGGCGCCGGTGGCGGGCGTTTGACGACCGCCCGCTTCCACCGCGAGACTGTCGAACCCGGGAGGTGCCACGCCGGCACCTTCTCGCGCGGACCCCGACCTCCGGAGCGTTGCCCATGCCGCAGCCCAAGCCCTCCGCCGCCGTCCTGCAGAAGGCGGCGAAGGATCTCGACCTCGACAGCTTCGACTACGCGGTGCTCCTCGACACGAGCGAAGGGCCGATCCGGCTCACGCTCGACGCGAAGTCGGCCCCAGGGCACGTGCGCAATCTCGTCGCGCTGGCGGAAAACGGGTTTTACGACGGCGTGACGTTTCACCGGATCATCAAGGGGTTCATGATCCAGGGGGGCTGCCCGGAAGGCACGGGCACCGGCGGGCCGGGCTACAAGATCCCCGCCGAGTTCAACTCCACGCGTCACGAGCCGGGTGTGCTGTCGATGGCCCGGACGAGTGAGCCGAACACCGCGGGCAGCCAGTTCTTCATCTGCCTCGAGCGCGTCCCGCACCTCGACGGGCAGTACACGGCCTTCGGCAAGACGGCCGACGACGCCAGCCTCGCGGTCGTCAAGAAGATCGGCGAGGTGCGCACCGGAGCCCAGGATCGGCCGCTGACACCGGTGACGATCCGCAAGGCGACCGTCGAAAAGATCCCGAAAAAACGCTGAACGCCCCCGCGCGTCGGGCGTCGGGGCGGCCGCGTGGGGCTGCGTCGCTCACGGACGCCGCCGGCGCCGAAACACCGCGCGGAGGCCGAGCAGCGACAGTGCGATGCCGCCGGCGGCCTGCACCGCTGCCTCGCGGCCTTCCGGCGTGCGCAACTTGTCGACAAGCGCGCCGACGTCGGGAAGACGCGGCGACACCGTCTCCATCGGAACGCCGTCCGCCGCGACCGTCGGCGGTGCGACGGTCTCGTCGGTGGCAGCGCTGGCGACGGCGACCGACTCGGGGAGCGGCCCCGGATCGGCTTCGGCCCAGGCAGGACCGGCGGCAGCGGGCGCGGAGGCCAAACCGGCCGGATTCGCCGCGGGAAGCGGGGGTACCGGCCCCGGCAGCGGCGGGCCGAAGGGAGTGGGCATCGGGCTGGCCCCCGCCGAACCGACGCTCGCCAGGATCGCCCGGACGCGCGTCACGGCACTGCCGACGGTGCGGCCGTCGTTCTCACCGAAGAGGACGCCCGCCAGACGGCCGGAGGCATCGAGGATCGGTCCACCGGAGTCCCCCTGGCGCGCCGAAGCGACCAGCTCGACCAGCTCCCGCGGCTGGCCCGAGCCCGGTGAGAGGTACTGCATGCAGGGGCCGGACTGGGCGCGGAACGTGCCGCGGCCCCAGCCGGCGATCGTGAGGGGCGCACCGATCGCCGGGGGCGCGTCGGCGAGGATCACCGGGCTCGCGAGCGGGCGCCAGACGACGATCACGGCGAGATCCCAGGTCGGATCCTCGCGGAGGACCGTCCCGGCCGACTGAAAGCCGTCGGGAAACTGCACGAGCACCGCGGAGCGCGTGTCGCGGACGACGTGGTGGTTGGTGACGATCAGGCCGCGGGTGGCATCGACGTCGACGAGCACGCCGGAGCCGAGCGAGGTGGCGCCGCGCTCCGCCGCCACGATCCGCACCACGGCCGGATGGGGCGCCTGGCCGGAGGCGAGGTAATCAGCGAACACTTCCGGCTCGAATGGAGCTGGCCCTCTCTGCTGCGGCCACCATGGCCACCACTGGGCAGCCGCCGGCGCGGCCACCGCGAGCCAGAGTCCTGCCGCCACGACGCTGGCGAGGTGTGCCGCGTGCCGCACCGGTCGGTCTCCACGGCAACGCGACGGGGGTGTCAACGCCCGACGCCCCGCGACCGGCGCCGGCGTGTCTCCCGGTCGAGGATCCGCCGCAGCAGCTCGCGGCGCAGCCGGCGCCGCTCACGCTCCTGCTCCGTCGCCGAGGGGCGGTGCGTGTTCCCCGCATGTGTCACCATCGCGCCCTCCACCGCGCCGGCCGTCGCTCCCGATCAAGGTTGGTCGGCATTCCCCGGCCTCCGCCGCGGGAAAAAACTCCGGCGCCTGCCCGGGTGGCACGACCGGCACCACACGCGCCGTCGGCAGGGTCGATCAGCCGGCGCCGAGGGGAAACCCGGCCGCGGCGAGGGCGGCTGCCAGCGCATCGATCTGGGCCCGGTCGGCGGTCTCCACCGTGACCGCGACGCGGACGGAGAACACGTCGGGGCCGGAGAAGGTGCGGTCGTGGGCGATCTCGAGAACGCTGGCGCCGGCCTCGGCGATCACCGTCGCGAGCCGGGCGATCCCGCCGGGGCGGTCGGTGACCCGCGTCGTGAACCGCCACAGCCTGCCGTCGGCAGCCAGGCCGTGGTCGATCACCCTGCCGAGGATCGAGAGGTCGATGTTGCCGCCGCAGAGGAGGAGGACGACACGGCGGCCGCGGACATCAGGACAGCCCTCCGCCAGCAGCGCCGCCAACGCCGCCGCCCCCGCCCCCTCGACCACCAGTTTCTCGAGCTCCGCGAGGCGCAGCACCGCCAGGGCGAGGGCCTCCTCGCCGACGGTGACGACGTGGTCGATCAGCGGCGCCGCGATCGGAAAGGCGACGTCGCCGACGCGCCCCACCGCGAGGCCGTCGGCGAGCGTCGGCCGCACCGGCACCGCCACGGGACGGCCGGCGGCGAGCGACGCCGACAGGCTCGGCGCCGCGGCGGGCTCGACGGCGACGATGCGGATCGAAGGAGCGAGCGCCTTGGCGACCGTGGCTACGCCGGCGAGCAGGCCGGCACCGCCGGTGGGGACGACGATCACCTCGGCATCGGGAAGGTCTTCGAGCACTTCGAGGGCCATCGTCCCCTGGCCGGCGATCACGCGCGGATCGTCGAACCCATGGATCCGCTCGAGCCCGTCGGCGGCGGCGATCCGCACCGCCTCGGCCCGGGCCTCGTCGAACGAGTCGCCATGGAGGATCACCGTCGCTCCGAGGCGGCGGCAGGTCGCGACCTTCACCAGCGGGGCGAACCGCGGCATCACCACCGTCACCGGGATGCCGAGGAGACGCCCGTGCCAGGCGAGCCCGAGGGCGTGATTGCCGGCCGACGCGGCGACGACGCCACGGCGCCGGGCGGCGGGATCGAGAAGCACCAGGGCGTTGCGGGCACCGCGCTCCTTGAACGACCCGGTTCGCTGGAGGAGGTCGAGCTTGCAAAACACCGTCGCGCCGACCAACTCCGAGAGGGGCACGCTCACCGGGCAGGGGGAATGGTAGATCGCGCCGCTGATCCGCTCACGGGCGGCGCGGATGTCGGCCAGCGACACCGTCGCGGCGCCGCTCATCGGCTCACCGGCGCGGGGCGATGGAAGCCGCGGACGTCGACCCACTCCATCCCGGCAGCGCGGGCGGCGGCGATGCCCAGATCGCTGTCTTCCCAGACGACGCAGCGGCGAGGCTCGACTCCGAGCCGCCGGGCCGCCTCCAGGAACGGATCGGGGTCGGGCTTGTGGCGGGCAGTGTCCTCGCTGGCGACGAGATCGTCGAAGTCGTCGGCGAGGCCGATGTGGGCGAGGATTCTCCGGCAGACGGCGCGATGGCCGCCGGTGACCACCGCCATCGGCACGCGTCCCCGGCAACGGCGAACGACGGCGACGACCGGTTCGATCGGCTGCACGGCACCGAGGCCGGCGAGGAACGCCTCTTCCTTGCGGCGGGCCGCGGCGGTGATGTCGAGATCGACCCCCGCCTCGCGGGCCAGCGTGGCGACGATGTCGCGTGTCGGACGGCCGCCGAGAGCGTAGAACCGGCTCTCCGGAAACGCGATCCCGTGCGACGACGTGACCGCCAGCCACGCCCGGTAATGAGCCGGCATGGTGTCGGCGAGCGTGCCGTCACAGTCGAAGAGCAGGGCGTCGTATCGAGGACGGTGCCACATCGGCAGGACTCGGTGAAGTGAAGTTCCGCCCGGGGGCGCTGCGGGGCCGGGGTGCCATCGTGGCGCCCCGCCGGCGGCGTGTCCACGGCGGAACCGGCGTCGCCGCGTGGGGGGTCCGGGCCGACGACGACCGTACAGGTGGCAGGGGCGGTTTCCGGCCGCCGCGGCCCCGTCCGCCCCCGGTCAGGCCGCGCCTTGCTAGTCTTGGACCGGTTCCGCACCAGGCCCAAAGCCCGCTTCCCATGCAGACCCCCTTCCTCGGCATCCGCCAACGCCTGCTGCTCCTCGGCCTGGTGCCCGCGGCACTGATCCTCGGGGTCCTCGCCTGGCTGTCGGTCCGGCAGGTGCACGCGGTGCTGGTCGACATGGCCGGGCGGACGCTGGTCGCCCGCAGCCAGACGATCGCCGCCGGGATCGAGCGGGTCACCGTCGAGGCCGCGACCGCAGCGCGGACGGTCGCCCAGGCGGTGGAGGAGGCAGCCGCCGGAGACGCTGCCGCCCTCGGGGCGAGGCTCGCTCGCGACGTCCTCGTGGCCGAGCCCCGGTTCCTGGCGACGGCGGTCGCTCTCGTCGACGACGCGCCCGCGACGGGCCCCGCAGGGCCCGATGCCTCGGGCACGCGCTGGATCCGGAGCGACGGCCCCGACGCGACGATCGCGGCCGAGGCCTCCGACGGGGGAACGATCGCCGCCAGTCGCGCGCGGCATCTCGATCCGACATGCCCCGACAAGACCCTCGTCGCCGAACCGCGCCTGATCGGGGGACGGTTGGTGGTCGAGCATGTCCACCCGATCGTGCGTGCCGAGCGGTTCGCCGGGGCGGCGTCGGTCGAACGGTCACTCGCCGATCTGGAGGCCGAGTTGCAGCGGGTCCTCGAGCGCGAGGCTCCGTTCGCGACGGGGTCCCTCGGCGTCGGTGTCCCGGCCGGCGACATCCTCGTCTTCAGCAGCTCAGGTCGGGTGCTGGCATCGACGGCAACCGACGCGCGGCCCGACGGCGACCCGCGCGGCACGCTGGCGGAGACGCTCGGGCAACTCGACCTGTCGCCGGGCTCGTTCGTATCCTTCGTCGATGCCGATCACGGAGGCCGCCGCCTGGTGGCGAGCGCCCGGTCGGAGACCGCCGACTGGGAGGTCGTGTCGGTGTTTCCCGAACGGGCGATCCTCGCCCCGGCACGGGCGTCGCTCTTCGGTCTCGCGGCCCTGGCAGCGCCGGTGTTCGCGGTGCTGCTCCTCTTCCTGGCCTGGCTGGCGACCCGGTTCACGCGACGGGTCGATCAGGCGACCGCGATGGCCCGCCGCGTCGCCGCCGGCGACCTGACCGGCCAGCTCGATACCCGCGGAGGCGACGAATCAGGACAGTTGCTCCGCGACATCGGCCGGATGACCGGCAGCCTCCGCGGTCTGGTCAGCGAGGTGAAGCGGGCGGGGCACGAGCTCGACGACACCACGCGGAGCCTGTCGGCGGCGGGCGAACGCCAACGCCAGGCGATCCAGTCGCTCGGCTCGAGCACCAGCCAGGCCGCGGTCGCCAGCCGGCAGATCGCCGTCACCGGTCACGAGCTCCTCGGCACGATGAACGAAGTCGCCACGGTCGCTGCCGAGACGGCCCAGGTCGCCAGCGCCGGCAGGACCGACATCGCCGGCATCGGCGAGACGATGACCCGCCTCGAGGAATCGACCGCCGAGTTCACCGAGCGCCTCGCCCTGATCCGTGAACGGGCGGAGGACATCAACATGGTGATCACGACGATCACGAAAGTTGCCGACCAGACCAACCTCCTCTCGATCAACGCCGCCATCGAGGCAGAGAAGGCCGGGGAATATGGCCAGGGGTTCATCGTCGTGGCCCGCGAGATCCGCCGGCTGGCCGATCAGACCGCGGTGGCCACGCTCGACATCGAGCGGCTCGTCGCCCAGATGCAGGACGCGGTGAGCGCCGGCGTGGAGGAGATGGATCGGTTCGCGACCGACGTGAAGACGGGTGTCGGCCGGGTGTCGGCGATCAGTGGTCAATTCGTCGAAGTGATCGACAAGGTCCACGGGCTCTCGACACGCTTCGAATACGTCAATCAG
>VGZO01000097.1 GCA_016872555.1 Planctomycetota bacterium | reverse complement strand
CGCGTAGTCGAAGCTGTCGAGGTCGAGATCCTTCGCCGCCTTCTGCAGGACGGCGGCGGAGGGCTTGGGCTGCGGCATGGGCAACACTCCGGTGTCGGGTCCGTTGGAGGAGGTGCCGTCGCGGCAGCCTTCCGGGCCGACAGTCTCGCGGCAGGGTGCCGCGGGCGTCAAACGCTGCCCCCGCGTCGGGCCGCGCCGCGGCGTCACGTTGCCCCTCTGCTGCCTGCCGCCGATACTGAGCGGTCTCCGATGACCGGCATGGAACACTCCCCGTCCGCCCCGCCGCCGCCCGACGATCTTTCCGGCCGTCGGCTGGGGGGCTATGGGCTCCTGCGCCTCCTCGGCCGCGGGGCGATGGCCGACGTCTACCTCGCCGAGCAGCAGTCGCTCGGCCGGCACGTGGCCGTGAAGATCCTCCGCCCGCGGACAGTCGCCCAGCCGGGCGCCGTGCAGCGCTTCACGCAGGAGGCGCGGGCCGCGGCGGCGCTGGTCCACGGCAACATCGTGCAGATCCACGAGGTCGCGTGCATCGACGGCACGCATCTCCTCGCCGAGGAATATGTCGCCGGCCCCACGCTCCGGGCCTGGCTCGACCGCCGTGGCACGCTCGACGGCCGGCAAGCCCTCTCGGTCCTCGGCCAGGTCGGAGCGGCGCTGGAGCGCGCCGCGGGGCAAGGCATCGTGCACCGCGACATCAAGCCGGAAAACCTCCTCGTCGCCCCGACCGGCGAGGTCAAGGTGGCCGACTTCGGCCTCGCCCGGGTGCTCACCGACGGTGTCGGCAGCGACCTGACGGAGGACGGGACGACACTCGGGACTCCGCTCTACATGAGCCCCGAACAGGCCGAAGGGAAGGCGGTCGACACGCGCAGCGACCTGTATTCGCTCGGCGCCACCCTCTATCACCTCCTCGCCGGCACGCCGCCGTTCACCGGTGCGACGCCGATCGCCGTGGCGATGGCCCACGTCACGCAGCCCTGCCCGCCGCTGGCCGAGCGGCGCGGTGACCTGCCTGCCGACGTGGTGGCGATCGTGACCCGGCTGCTGGCGAAGGATCCGCAGGACCGGTTCGCGACGCCGGCCGAGTTGCTCGGCGCCGTGGCGGCGGCGGAGCACGCCCTCGATCCGCCGATGCGCCGCCACGACCCCTCGCCGATGGCCTGGTCAGCCACCGGCGCGCCGTGGGATTCGGCTTTGGCGGTGGGGACGGCGGCTCCGCCGGGGCGCAGCTGGCTGCAGACGCGGACCGTCGAGATGCGCGACGCGACCAAGCGGCTCCAGGACGCGATGGAGCGTGAGCACCTCCGCCGTGAGAGCGACCGGCGGATGTGGCTGGCGGTGGTGGCGGCCGGGGTGGCCAGTGCGAGCCTGGGCTACGTGATCGGCCGCACCCGCCCGCGCACGGGCCGGCTGTTTCGCTCGTCGCGCTGAGCCGCCAGCGGTAGCACGCAGCGGTGCCGCGCCGCCAGCGGTAGCACGCAGCGGTGCCGCGCCGCCAGCGGTAGCACGCAGCGGTGCCGCGCCGCCAGCGGTAGCACGCAGCGGTGCCGCGCCGCCAGCGGTAGCACGCAGCGATGCCGCGCCGTGGGCGGCATCGCCCGCTCCGGCTGGTGCGACCTCTACGATCGTCACCAGTGCCCGTCGACTCGGCTCGGCGGGGGTGACGCGCCGATGAGAGTCGCAGGTGTGGCCAGTCGACGGGAGTGGCACGTGACCGATCGGTCGACCCGATCGGAAAACCTTGACACCCCGGTCGGCTCTGCTACAAGGATTTTCAGCCGCCCCCATCGTCTAGTGGCCCAGGACGTCGGGTTCTCAGTCCGAAAACCGGGGTTCGACTCCCCGTGGGGGTACTGAAACGGCCGTATCTCTCGCAAATGCGGGAGATATGGCCGTTCTCGTTTCGGGTGACGGCTCCAGAAGGCCTCCGCCGGACGCTGACTGTGCCGGGTAGTGTGCCGGGTAGACGGCCGCGCGAGCGAAGTCGTCGTCGGTCAGCATGAGGTAGTGGTCGGCCGCGACCTCCTTGCTGTTGCCGATCCAAGCGTGGACGACGTGCTCCGGGTGGCACTGCATGAGCTCCGTCTCCCGGCTGGCTCGCATGTTCACGAGCAGTTTCGGCCAGGCCGGCACGCCGGCACGCTCGACGGCCCGGAGCACGCCAGCGTAGACGTACCCCTCGTGGTGGAATCGGGAGGGTAGGACGTGGACGCTGCCTTCGGGAGCGTCGTCGTAGGCCTGGCGGAGGTACGGCTCGATCTCCGGGAAGATCGGCACGACCCGCGTCTCGTGGCCGTCGATGTGCTCCTTCTTCGGCACGCGGACAGTGAAGCGGCGACCGCCCCAGTCGATGTCTCGCCACGTCAGCCGCTGGAGCTCGCTCGGAATCCGCAAGCCGCCGTAGCGAGCAAGCACGACCGCGAGCCGCCAGTCGTTGTTCGGACAGGCCGCGAGTACCTTGTCGATCACGTCGCGGCTGACGGGATGCTTCCGCCGCGTGTTCTTCTGGGATCCCGCTCGCACTTTGAGGAAGGGATTCTCGTCGATCACGCGGCAATCCTTCGCGTACTCGAAAAACTGCCTCGCTCGCTTGATCTCTCGCGCCACCGTGGCGGCCGCGTACTTCCCGACGAGCCACTCCCGGTAGTCTTTCGCGTGGCCGGCGTGGATCGTCCGCACGAGTCGAGCTTCTCCGAAGTGCTCCTTGAGGAGCCGCTTCGTCGTCTCGTAGTTCCGGAGCGTGTTCGGCTTGAGCTTGGAGCGGCTGGCGATGTACCGCTCGACGATCACGCCGAGCGGTACTTTCGACTCGTCAGCCGTCGCGGCCTCTCGCGGCTCGACGAGACCGACGCGAGCGAGCTTGTCGTGGACGACGTCGCCGATCTTGGCGAGCCACGCGGCCGTCTCGGTCGCGATCGAGTGGCCGGCGATCCTCGCCGCGAGGATCTCCTCGACGCGGATCTTCGTCGTCTCGGCGAGCCGCTTGCTCACCTTGCCGAGCCGGATCGTCTGCCGCCTGCCGGTCGGATCGACGAAGAGCACGCGGTAAGTCGTCGTCGTCGAGCCGTTGCCGAGGTGGTAGCTTTCAGTGCCGAGAGTGGCCACGTTTGGATCCTCGTTTTTTGCCGGACTTCTTCTTCACGATCGAGAGACCGAGCGCCAGGCCGACGCGATCCATCGCGTCGAAGGAGAGGCCTGGCCGCTGGCGGAGGACGAACTTAGAAAGCGAAGGCTGAGAGACGCCGGAGATCTTGGCGATCTCGTAGCGGCTCACGCCGGCCGTCTCGATCGCCTCGCGGAGTTGCTCCGACAGCTTCTTCATACTGTCCCTTTCGACTACAAGTCTAGCTCCACTTCACCTTCGCCGCTCGGAGATCGGCGAGGATCTCCGGCGGGACGTGGACAGTCTCCGCCAGGCGGTCGACCGCGGCGAGCCACGTCTCGCGAGGATTCGGCAGCGGCGGGACCGTGGCGAGGAGGCCGCGGATCTCGGCCTTGTACCGCCTGGCTCGCTCGACGAGCGTCTCGTCGATCGTGGCCGCCGGGTCGGCCGGGTGGAGTCGGAGCCGGTCGCCGGCGACCTCGACGCGGACGCCGGCCTCCACAAGGCCTCGGAGGGTCGCCTCCGCCTCGACGAGAGCCGCGAGGACGTCGGCGTGGCACGCCAGGCCTGACGGACACCAGCACGCCAGCGGCCGGCCGTGGAGCTCGTGGAGGCGACCGAGGAGGCCAGGCTCGCCGAGGATCCACTCGCGGTACCGAGCCACGACGTCGTCCCGCGAGCCGTCGACGTCGACCCGGAAGGGATTGGCGAAGGGACTCCCGGCCAGGCCGGCGCGAGGCGCGGCTCGGCCGACGTAGACCGCTCCCGCGACTCGATCGCGGACGTCGACGCGGCGCGTCGCCGGAGCCGCTGACGCGAGGCCGCTCATACCTCGACGACTCCGCCGGAGAGCGTCGGCGGATCGTCAGCGTTAGCGAAACTCGGAAACGGCGGGATTTTCGCGGGTTGTGCTGTCGCAGTCGGCGGAGGATCGGCCGGCTCGGCGAGGAGGAAGATCCTGGTCGGCCTGCCGCCGCGATCGCCTGGCGGCTTGGATTGCCACGAGCCGTGGCCGCCTGCCGCCAGGCGGGAGAGAGCCGCCTCCGCCTCCTCGGCGGTCGCCAGCCATCGGCAGCGCGTCAGCGCCTCGCGAGCCGTGACCGGCTCCGCCTGGCGACGGAGCCAGGCGAGGAGCTTCTCGTCGCCGGTCCGCTCCTCGTACTCCTCCGCCGACTCGCTGAAAAGTCGATACGTCCTCACGGCCTCGGCCTTGAACCACTCCGCAAGGACGATCGCTCGGCGCATGCTGTCGGCGTCGACGACGTCGGGATCGACCGCTCGATCGACGACGGCCCTCGCCATGTGGAGCACGAGCGCGAGACGGCCGGCCATACCGCGGAGCTTGGAGATCGCGCCGGCCAAGTCCTCGCCGCGAGTCGTCGCGATCTCGTCGGCCTTCTCGTCGTGCCAGGCGACGTAAAGCCGCTTCGCCTCCGGCGCGATCCTGGCGATCCTCGGCCGCTCCTTGCCGTCGGCGTCGACGTCCGCCTTGAGCTCGTAGAGCGCGGCGACGACGTCCTCGTAGGCCTGGCGCGTCGCGAAGGAGACCTCGGCTTCCGTCCATCGGGACGGCCGGCCTGGCGGACTCGTCACGAAGAGCCGCGCGAGGAGGCCGCTAGCTCGTCGCTGCGCCGTGACGTGCTGTCGAAAAACGCTCGGCTGTATCGTCCCGGTGATGGAGACGGCCGCCGTCTCGACGCCGATCTCGGTACGGTCTCCCGTCCGCCGGTCGACGCTGTGCTCCTCGCCATCGTAGGCCGACAGGAAAAAACTCTCGTCGGCGCCGGGAGCGGCGTTTGCATAGCGGCCAAGATTGCCGAGCCAGCCGGAGAGCTCGTCTCGAGCGAGAAGGAGGCCTCGCGGATTGTTGGCGAGCATTGCGGCGAGCGCCTCGACCGTAATGTCGACCACTGCCGCGCGGCGCGACGCCGGCCGCTCCGGCCGAGGAGGCGGCGGCTCCGTTGTCTTTCCTGCCGCGCGCGCCTTCCGCCAGGTCGCGACGTCCGTCTCGTGGATCTCCGAGTCCCTCTCGTGGACGCGGAGCCGTTCGGCATTCTCCTCACGAAGAGCACGATCCCGAGCGCGAGCCGGCGCGACAGCGGCCTTGAATGGTGTGGACTTCGCCGAGCCGACCGGCGCGATCACGGCCGCCCACAAGATCGCCGGGACTTCGTTTCCTGCCTTGAGCGCGAGCCTTCTCGTCGTGCCGATTGCGGACGCGAGGACCGGAAGAATCGGGACTCCCGCGCTCGCGGGATCGCAGTCGACCGCGGCCGCGATCTCACGAACGAAGGTCGCGATCGGCTCCGGCAGCGCGTCGACGGGGAACGGCCGATAGCCTTCGGTCGGAGCCGTCGTCGGCCTGGCCGCGAGCGGCTTGTCGTCGTTGGCCTTCGGCGTCTCGGCCTTCGGCGTGAGTGGCTCCGTCTCGGCGGCCAGCCGCTCGATATGCTGGCGGAGAGGCTCTCCGAGACACCGCGTTGGCTCGATGAGATCCGCCACGTCGGAGCCGTCGTCTCGGTCGGGACCGAGATCAACGATCCGCACCGTGGCCGGCGGATCGAGGCCGAGGAGTATCTCGGCCACGTCGGCGGCGTATTGTCGACCGGCCTTGTCGGCGTCGGGAAGGATCACGACGTTGCGACCGGCCAGCAGAGACCAGCCGGTAAACCTCGCGGCGTTCGCACCTCCGGAGCTTGTCGTCGCGAGGAGGCCGAGACCTTTCGCGGCGTCGGCGCTCTTCTCTCCCTCGACGACGTACACCGTCCCGGCCGTCTCCACGATCGCCTGCCGGTAGAGGATCGGCCGCGACTCCGGCATTTGCTCCAGCCGCCAGCCGTCCGCGTGCAGACTGACCGGCCGGATTACCTTGTCGGTCGGGGAGCGTTGCCAGCGGATGACGCTACCGACGTGGACTCCGTTCTCGTCGAGGTAGCGGTGGACCGTCGCCGGCTTCCCAAACTTCCGCTCGTAGGCCTTCTGCGCCGCGAGAGCGGAGCCGTAGGCCTTGCCGGCCTTCTTCTCCGCCTTCGACGTCGCGGCCTTCGTGCTCTTGGCTCGCTTCGCGTCCGCTGGCGGCTCGTCGAAGAGCTCCTTCTCGGAGAGGCCGATCGCGGAGACTATCGCCTTGTAGCTGCATCCCGCGTGGCATTTGAGGAGCACGCGGCCGGCGTCGCCTTCGGCGACCGAGAGCGAGGCCTGGCCGTCCTCGTGAGCCGGACAGCGTGCCGACCATCCGGACTTTGTCTCCTTCACGCCGGTCAGGCGGTCGAGGATCCTCTTGGCGTTGCTCATGCGTCGCCTCCGACCGCGGTCTCGCGGGAGCGGAGGAGCGCCTCGATCGCCTCGACGCGATAACGTCGACAGGAGCCGAGTTTTACGCTCGGTAACTCTCCAGACCGCGTGAGTCGCTCGATTGTCGAGACCGAGACGCCGAGAGCGTCCGCGGCCTGCCTCGCGGAGAGTGCCAACGGGATTGGAGAATCCGACGCGCGTCGGTAAAACTGGCGGCTGTTCATGCTGCCTCCTAGCCGGGTGGTGGGTGAATCTCGTCGAGCCGTCGGTTGCAGCCGGCGGCTCGACCCTTTTTCACGAGTCGCGAGTCGAGGCCGCCTCCTTTTTCGCGATCCAATCGCGGACCGCGGCCTCGCGATACCTCACGGCTCGCCGGCCGAGACGGACGAAAGGCGGCTGATCCGCCACTCCTCGCGACCGCCAGGCCGCGAGAGTTGCCGGCGAGAGGCCGACGATTGCAGCGGCCGCCTTTGGCGGAATGAGACGATCGAACTCGACCATGCGCATTACCTCCGTGTTGTGGTCGGCCAAGCCGACCGACGTCGATCGCTCCGTTGATCGACCGTGATTGCCACGTTCGGCGGGAATGTAGCGTGATGTTTTTTGTTGACGGCGGTCGAGAACGGCGGCGCGGGGACCGTGTCGCGGCGGTCCAAAATGGCGGCGCACAACCGTGCAGTTCTTTGGGAGGGGAGGATCGGGGCGACAGCCCCGATCACACCCCCTTTCAG
>VGZO01000096.1 GCA_016872555.1 Planctomycetota bacterium | reverse complement strand
TCAAGGTCCTCAATGGCGGTTCCGGCTACGTCAGCGCGCCGAGCATGGTGTTCGCCGGCGGCGGCGGCAGCGGAGTGCATGCGACGGCGGTGATCTCCGGTGGCTCGGTCGTCGGCGTGACGATCAGCAACGGCGGCATCGGCTACCAGGCACCGCCGACGATCTCGTTCGTCGGCGGCGGTGGATCGGGGGCCGAGGCGGCGGCGTCGATCAGCGGCCTGACGGCGCTGTCGGTCACCAGCCCCGGCTCCGGCTATCAGGTGCCGCCGACGGTCGTCATCTCCTCCGGTGACGGCGCCCAGACCGGCACGGTGAGCGTCGACGCCACCGGCGCGATCACGAAGATCAACGTCGCCCAGCGCGGCAGCGGCTTCACCGCGCCGCCGCAGGTCCAGATCAACGACGCCAGCGGCTCGGGCTTCGGCGCCACCGCCGTGGCCAATCTCACCGGCGGCGTGACGGCCGGAATCGTCTCGTCCGGCGGGTCTGGCTATGCCGGCAGCACGACGGCGACGGTTCTCGGCGGCGGCGGCAGCGGCGCCACCGGCCGGCCGCTCCTCGGGCTGACGACGGCGTCGATCAGCGGCGTCGTCTCCGGTGGGGCGAATTACGCTGTCGGCGACCTGCTGACGGTGATCGCCGGTACGGGGGCCCTCGTCCAGGTGACGGGCGTCGATGGCAGTGGCGGCGTGACCGGTGTGTCGATTCTCTCCGGCGGCCGTGACTACAGCCCCGGCGACGTCCTGTACCTCTCCGACGAGTCGCTCGGCGCGGCCGGCCTGCGCCTCGCGGTGAGCACCGTGTCGACCGGCGGCGTGATCACCGGCGTGTCGGTCAACGCGGCCGGCACGGGCTATACCACCGCCTCGCGCCTCCCGCACACCGGTGGCACCGGCGGTGTGCTCCGCGTCGACTCGATCGGGTTCACCGACACGGTGGCCACGATCTCGCTGTTCGACGGCGGCCAGGGCTACAACCTGCCCCCGACGGTGACGCTCGTCGGCGGCGGCGGCAGCGGCGCCACGGCCGTGGCGACCGTCCAAGGAGGGCGGATCCGCACGATCACGCTCACCAACGGCGGCAGCGGGTACGTCAGTGCGCCGAGCGTGATCATCACCCCGGCTTCCGGCGACACACCGACCCAGACCGCGTTTGCGTTCGCGGCCCTGGGCAACACGCTCAGCCTGTCGGTGTTCCGCGCCGGCAGCGGCTACACGACGCGCCCGTCGGCTGTTTCCGGCGGCAGCGGCTCGGGGGCGATCGTGTCGTTCAACGACGCCCAGTACACGCTCGTCGGCTACCAGCCGCTCGAGCCCGGGGCGGGCTATTCCTCGACGCCGACGATCGTCCTCTCGGCGCCCGCGGGCGGTTCGGCCGCGGTGTCGGCGGTGGTATCGCAGGTGGTCAGCTCGATCACCGTCGTCGACCCCGGGCAAAATTACGACCCATCCACCACCACGGTCACCCTGACGCCGGTGGCCGCCGGCGGCGGCGCCAGCGCCAGCCCGATCTCGGTCAACGGTGTCGGTGGCATCACGTCGATCAACCTCGCGTCGCCGGGCACCGGCTACGTGGCCGTCCCCACGGTGCGGATCGTCGACCGCAGCGGCGCGGGCACCGGTGCGGTCGCGGTGGCCACCACGTCGGCAGGGATCACCGGCGTCGCACTGACCAACGCCGGCTCGGGCTACACGTCGGCGCCGACGGTGACGATCGACGGCATCGGTGGCCAGGGCTCCGGCGCCACCGCGATCGCCACGATCTCCCCCGACGGCTACCTCGCCGGGATCACGATCACCAACCCCGGCAGCGGCTACTCCGCCGGGGCGACCGTCACCCTCAGCGGCGGTGGTGCCGCCTCCCAGGGCACGGCGACCGTGACGACGTCGCTGGTCGTCACCGGGATCACGGTCACCAGCGCCGGCAGCGGCTATGACCCGGCCACGACCGTGATCACGCTCGAGCCGGTCGGCTCGGGAGCGACCGCCGTCGCCAACCTCACGGGCGGCACGGTGTCGAGCATCCGGATCACCGACAACGGCTCCGGCTACGCCTCGTCCACGCCGCCGACGGTGACGCTCGTGCCGTTCGGCTCGGGTGCCCTCGGCACCGCCAGCGTGGCCGACGGCGGCGTGAGCGGTGTGACGATCACCAACCCCGGCTCGAACTACGCCGTGGCGCCAAAGGTGATCTTCGCCCCGCCGCTCGGCGGCGGAACGGCGGCCACCGGCGTGGCCACGATCGGCAACGTCGCCCAGCTCAACGCCCGGCGCCTCTCCTGGACGGCCCTCGAGCAGCCGCTCGACGCGCTGCTCGACCAGTTCGCGATCGCCAAGATCGAGCTCACCGGCGCCGGTCCGCTGGCGATCCTCCGGCCAGCCGGCGACCTGACGCTCGAGGGAGCGGTAACCAAGGACGGCAACGTCCTGGTCCAGGCCCAGAAGCTCACCGTCACCGGCCCGGTCACGGCCGGCGACTTCAACACCTCGCGGACCGAGACGGTCACGCTCCAGGCGGTCGGCAACGACCTGGTGATCGACGCCCCGGTCACCGCCCCGGCGGGCGTGGTGCTCGAGGCCAGCAACGGTGCGATCACCAGCACCACGCCGGCGTCGGCCGGGCTGGTCACCACCAAGGACCTGCAGCTCGCCGCCCTCTCGGGGATCGCGGTCAAGACGAAGGTCGACACGGTCGTCGGTGGGGCGACGGGCAACGGCGCCGCCGTCACGATCACCGAGACCGACGGGATCACCCTCGGGACCCCGACCAAGAGCCTGTTCACCAACAACGGCACGGTCACCGTCACCGCCGGCGGTGTGATGGCGGTGAACACCGTCAATGCCGGGACCCTCGGGACGATCAACCTCACGGCCGGCTCGAACCTCGTCGAGGCCGTGCCCGGTTCGGCGGCGGCCGAGTTGATCGCCGCCACCGGGAACCTCACGTCGACCTCGGGCCTGATCGACATCGACACCGAGTTCGTCAGCCTGTCGGCATCGGCCCCCGCCTCGTCGATCACGATCGACAACGTCGGCCTCGATCCGCTGCTCCTCAAGAACGTGGTCGCCGCCAACAACGTCGCGATCAGCGCGCTGTCGCCGCTGACCGCCGGCTCGGTGCAGTCGAACCTCAACAACGTCACCCTGACGACGCTCGCCGCCCCGGGTACCAGCGCCGCCAATTCGATCCTCGTCAACTCGGTCACCGCCACCAAGGGTGTGGTGACGCTGCTCTCGACCGGCGACGTCCTCTCGCTCGACCCGGCCGGCAAGGCGGCCAACGTCACGGCCACCACCGCCCGCGTCCGGGCCGACATCAAGCCGACCGGCACGATCAACCTGCGGACCGCCGTCGGCACGCTCGGCGCCCTGGCCAACGGCGACGTCACGATCAACGAGATCCCCGACGGGATCACGCTCGGCGAGAAGACCGGCCCGGCGCCGTTCACCACCGTGCGCTCGATCAACGGCAACGTGAACGTCACCGCCACCGGCGCGATCTCGGCGACCGACGTCCAGGCGACGTCGGCCACCGGGCAGGTGACGCTCGAGAGCACCGGCGCCGGCGTCCTCGTCGGCAGCGTCCTCACCAACAAGCTCACCGGCATCGTCACGATCAAGGCGGCCCAGTCGATCGCCGACAACGACGCCGCCATCGACATCGTGGCCCAGAAGGCGATCCTGACCTCGACCAAGGGCTCGATCGGGGCCCTCGACGACCCGCTCGATCTCAGCGTCCAGACGGTGATCGCCAGCGCCGCCGGCGAGGTCTACGTGACCAACGACGGCGTCCTCGACCTCGGCGGCCTGAACGCCACCAAGGCGACGATCACGGCCGACGGACCGGTGATCCAGACCGCGCCGCTCACCGCCGGCGCGCTGTCGATCATCGGCAACGGCAGCCCGATCACGCTCGACACGTTCGACAACGCCCTGGGGGCGTTCGGGGCGGTGAACCCCGGCGGCACGGTGTCGGTGAAGGACGCCAGCGGCGGCCTCGACATCCTCACCACCAAGGCGGCGACGTTCACCGTCGCGGCGGCCGGCGCGGTCACCCAATCGGGCCCGATCACCGCCGGCCAGTTCAACATCTCCGGCAACGGCACGTCGCCGATCACGCTCGACACCCAGAGCAACGCCATCGACCGCGTCGCGGTCAGCAATGGTTCGGGCGCGGTGGCGATCAAGTCGATCGTGCCGCTCGACGTGAGCTTCATCCAGGGCGGAGCGGTGTCGCTCTCCGCCGCCGGCAAGCTCACGCAGTCGGGCTTCATCAACGCCACCGCCCTCACGCTCGGCGGCGCGGGCACGGCGATCACGCTCGACAACGCCACCAACAAGATCGATTCGCTGTCGGTCACCAACCCCGGTGGCACCGTCAGCGTCCGCGATTCCGACGGCCCGCTCACGCTCGGCACCTCCACCGTCGGCTCGCTGGTCGTGACGGTCGCCGGCGCGGTCAACCAATCGGGCCCGATCGTCGCCGACGCGCTGACGATCGCCGGGACCGGAGCGCCGATCACGCTCGACACCCAGGCCAACAAGCTCGGCGTGTTCACCGCCAGCAACGGCAACGGCGCCGTGGCGGTCAAGGACACCGCCGGCCCGCTGACGATCGGCTTCATCGCCGGCGGTCCGGTGTCGATCACCGCGGCCGGCACGCTCTCGCAGGCCGGGTTCATCAACGCCACGAGCCTGGCGGTGACCGGAGACGGCACGTCGCCGATCCTCCTCAACACCCAGGCCAATGCGATCGACTCGTTCACCGCCAGCAACGGCAACGGCGCCGTGGCGATCTCCGACTCGGTCGGCCCGCTGTCGATCGAGGGGATCACCGGCGGCGTGATCACGATCGCCGGCACCGCCAACGTGACGCAGACGGCGAAGATCGTCGGCTCGTCGCTGTCGGCCACGTCGGCGACCGGCAGCGTGCTCCTGCCCAACACCGGCAACAACGTCACCGCCTTCTCGGGCTCGGCCGCGAAGGACGTGGTGTTCGTCAACCAGGGAACGTTCAATGCCGGGCCGGTGACCGCCGGCGTTCCTGACGGCAACGTCCTCCTGACGTCGCAGACGGGCAACATCAATGTCGTCGGCAATCTCGTCGCCGGCAACCAGGTCGGCCTCGACGCCCCGCTGGGCACGTTCACGCTCATGCCGCCAGCGACGATCGACGCCTTCATCCTTTCCTACAACACGGCGATCTCACCGTCGTTCGATCCCGCAGCGGTCCCTGACATCATCGCCGCCAACGGCGACCTGATCGTCGTCAAGCCGGGCGAGACCTTCCAGTTCGGCAACTTCACCACTTCCGGCACGATCTCGATCACCGCCGGCAGCATCGTCGTCGACGGCCCGCTGCAGACGACCGGGGTCGGCGAGACGATCGCCCTGACGGCGCAGACCGGCGACGTGACGTTCACGAAGACCGGCTCGGCCCGCAACGCCCCGTCGCTCGGCGGCCTGACGACGATCGCCGCTCCCAACGGCACGATCGTCGGCACGCCCACCACCGCGCTGTCGGGTGGCTCGTTGCAGCTGCAGTCGAAGAACAATCTCTCGCTCCCCGGCCCGCTGACCGCCAAGTCGCTCCTTGCCTCGACCTCGGCGGGAACGATCTCCCTCACCAACGCCACCAACGACTTCGACAGTGTGTCGATCTCCAACGGCAACCGGCAGGTGACCCTCGTCGACGTCGACGACCTGTCGATCACCAACCTCACCGCCGGGTTCACGGCGCTGACTACCGGCGGGGCCCTCACCCAGACCGGCCCGATCTCCGCCACCGGCTTCGTCGTCAACTCGACGGGCCCGGTCACGCTCGCCAATCCGGGCAACGACTTCGCGGTCGTCAACATCAACGCCGGCACCAACGCCGTCACGCTGACCGACAAGAACGCGCTGGCGACCTCCGGGGTCACCAGCGGGTTCCTCACGCTGTCGGCCGCCGGCTCGCTCACGCAGTCGGGCCCGATCAAGGCCACCGGCTTCGTGGTCAGCAACACCGGTGGCGCGACGACGCTCACCAACGCGGGCAACGACGTCGACATCATCCAGGTCAACGCCGGGTCGAATTCCGTGTCGTTCGCCGACAAGGACGATCTGTTCGTCTCGTCGAGCACGACCGGGTTCCTGACCCTCGCCACCGGCGGCGACCTCAACCAATCGGGCGCGATCAAGGCGACCGGCGGCGTGTTTTCGGCGACCGCCGGATCGATCAACCTCACCGCCGCGACCAACGACGTCGACGTGCTGTCGATCTCCAACCCCGGCCGGACCGCGTCGTTCACCGACGTCGACGACGTGTTCCTGTCGACCGTCACGGCAGGGCTGTTCACACTCCGGACCGGCGGACCGGTCACGCAGGCCCAGCCGATGACCGTCTCGAGCCTGTCGGTGACGACCACGACCGGCGGCGTGACGCTCAACCAGCCGGGCAATTCGATCGGCCTGCTGTCGGCCAACCTGACCGCCGCCGGGGCACCCTTGTCGGTGATCAACGCGGGCAATCTCAACGTCAATCAGGTGACGACACAGGGGCCGATCTCGATCGCCACCGGCTCGGGGGGCAACGTCCTCGTAGGCCCGGTGCTCTCGCCGCCGGCCAAGATCCAGACCACTCGCGCCATCAACTTCGCGGGTGTCACCGGCAACGTCACGGTCGCCAACGGCGGCACGATCACCGCCCCGGGCGGTGCCAGCGTCGCCGCCGGAAAGCGGATCCAGTGGTCGCTGGCCAGCTCCGCCGACACCGGCGCCGGCTCACTCCGCTCGATCCTCACGAGCATCAACTCGCTCAAGGCCCCGGCGCAGATCACCGTCACCGGTCCGAGCACGGTGGCGCTCGGTTCGCCGCTGCCGTCGGTCGCCGTGCCGCTGGCCGTGGTCGGCAACGGCCAGCTCACGCTCAACGGCGCCGGCGCCGGCTCGACCGCCAGCGGGTTCGTCCTTGGGGCAGCGGCCGCCGGCAGTTCGATCGCCGGCGTGACGCTGCAGAACTTCGGCAACTCCGGGATCTTCATCCAGGGCGCCGGCAACGTGGCCGTGTCGTCGGTCACCGTGTCCAACAGCCTGTACGGCGTCTACGCCGCCGGTGCGGTCAGCGGCTCGAGCGTCGTCAGTTCGGTGTTCTCGGGCAACACCCAGGCCGCCTACCTCAACGGCGCCCAGGGCTTCCGCTTCGGCCGTGCCGGCCAGGGGAACTCGATCACCTCCGCCGCGCGGACGACATCCGGGATCACGATCGTCGGCACGAGCACCGGCTCATTCGTCCAGGGTAACGGCATCAGTGGCACGCCGACGGCGATCTTCATCTCAGCGGCGACCGGCGTGCAGGTCGGCGGTGTGGTGTCGGGCGAGGCGAACACGATCTCGTTCGCGGGCACGGGCGTGTTCGCGACGGGCGTGTGCACCGGGTCGTCGGTGGTGAAGACCGCCTTCGGCCCCGCGGTCACCACCCGGTACAACACGGGCGCGGCCCGCAATCTGACGATCATCCAGTGACGACGAGCCCGTGTCTTGTCACACGGGCGCGGCCCGCAATCTGACGATCATCCAGTGACGACGAGCCCGTGTCTTGTCACACGGGCGCG
>VGZO01000095.1 GCA_016872555.1 Planctomycetota bacterium | reverse complement strand
CCGGCTCCCAACTGCGGGGTCGGGGCTGCCCACGCGCTGTCCGTCGCGCCGTCGCCGCCGTCCCGGCGTCGGCTCCGGCTTACGGTCGCCGGGCGGAGCCCGGCTCCCAACTGCGGGGTCGGGGCTGCCCACGCGCTGTCCGTCGCGCCGTCGCCGCCGTCCCGGGCCTCCCGCTCGCTCGGATGTCGACTTCGCTTCGCCATCCATGGCTGCGCTCGTCGACATACGCCGGCTCTCGGGGCATGGGCAGCCCCTCCACGCCAGCCCGGAGTCAATGACTTTATTCCCTCGGGCTTCTGCGGAAGTGCCGTTGACCGTCGCGACGGCCGGAACGGATAGTCCCGCCCCGCGCGGCGATGGTTTGCGCCGCTTGCCTCGCCGAGGGAGTGACGTGTGAGCACCGTGCCGCGGCTCGACGACGCCGTACGCCGCGATCGACCCGTGTTCGCTTTGGCACGCCGCTGGTCGTGGCGCGCGACCGTGCCTGGAGTGGCGTCGAGCGTCGCGCTTGCCACGCTGGTCGCCGCGGCGCTGCTGACCCTCGGCAATCCCCCCTATTCCGCCGACTCCTGGTCGTACCTCGACCTCGCGCAGGAGATCGGCACCGACTTCTACCACGTCGACGTCATCCGCCAGTACCAGTTCGAGCCGGGGTACGGGGCGTCTTTTCCGCCGCTCCTGCCGGTGCTCATGGCGGGTGTCCTGGCGCTCGCTCCCGTCGGAATCTATGCCGGCTCGTTCGTCAATCTCGCCGTCGCCGCCGCGACGCTGCCGGTCCTCACCCGGCTGGCCCGGCAGGTCTGCGGCCGGCCGGCCGTCGGGGCCGCGCTGTTCCTGGGGCTCGTCGGCAACCGCGAGTATCTCGTCGAGGTCGTCGCGGGGCGGAGCATTCCGTTGGCGGTGCTCGTGTTTCTCTCCGCTCTGGTCGTGTTTCTCGCCGACCGTGCGCCGCGGCGCGACTGGCTCGTCGGCGTCCTCGCCGGTGCGGTCACGCTCGCGCGTTTCGACTTCCTTCTCGGCGGGATCGCCCTCGGCATCGCCGTCGCCATCGACTCGCCGGGGCGGCGCAGCGCCGCATTCACGCGGTTCCTCGTCGCCTACGCCGCCACGCTCGCTCCCTGGATCGCCTACTCGCTCCATCACTTCGGCCGGGTATTCGTCAGCGACAACACACGGACCGTCCTCCTCGCCGAGCCGAGCCACGTCCTCAACTATTTCCCCGAGCCGATGCCGACGCTGTTCGATGCCCCGGGGGCGTGGTGCAGCAAGTCGCTCGCCCACCTCCGCTTCGTCTGTGGAGAGCGCTTTCCCTTAACGCTCGTCTCGGACCGGATGTTCCTGCTCCTCGTCGCGCTCGCCGCCGGGCTCGCGCTGCGTTACCGGTTCGTGAGTCATGCCGGTGGGGGGAGTGACGGCGGCCGCGGTCTGCCACCGATTGGTTCCTCCGTCGCCGGGCCTTTTGTCCGGCTGCTGCTGCCCGGGCTGGCGCTGGTCGTCGTCCTCGGTTCGGTGGCGCTGACCGGCTACAAACCGCTCCGGTACCACACGCTCGCCGTCGTGTTTGTCGACATCTGCCTGATCGCTTTCGTCGAGCGCCGGTTCGGCTGCCTGGCATCGCCCCGTGCCGATGCCGCCTTGATCGCCGCCGCGTTCCTCGTGGCGGTCGTGCCGACGCTCGTGCAGCATGTCCGTGAGACCGGATTGGTTGCGCCCACGCGCCTCGAGCCGCGCTTGCTCGCGCACCCCGACAACCTCGCTGCTGTCGCGGCGCTCGAAGACCCGGATCACGCGCGGGTGTTGTTTCTCGAGCCGGCGGGGGTGCTGCAGTCGTACCAATTCGGTGCCCAGACCGGCGTCGACACCTACGCCGATCCGCGCAACCTCGACGAGCGCTCGGCTGCCGGGTTCATCGCCCGCTATCGAATCACCCACGTCGTTACCGCCGATCACCGTTGGCGCGAGCGCCTCGGGCGCATCGCCAGGATCGAGCCGGTCGACGAGCGGCTGCACCTCTTCCGGCTCGCGCCGGAGAACCGTGCCGCGGCCTTGGCGGCGCGTGACGACGATCACTGCCCGCCTTCGCGCTGAAGCGTTTTCGCCGGTTCCCGCGGTGCGCCGGCCCGGCCGCCTGCGGGGGCGGCACGGGCCGGAGCACGCCCGGTCAGGCGCCCGCCTTCGGCGTGGCGGCGGGCGCCTCGGCCCGGTCGTCCGCCGACAGCGTCTCGATCACCCGCGCCGACATCGCGTCGGCGAACTGCCCGAGCGAGTCGTCGGCCCCCATCGTCGCCGGCGCGAAGCCGCTCTTCTCGGCGACGAGCAATGCCACCAGTGTGCCGAGCAGGCCCTGCGCCGACTGCGGCGTGGTGCCGTCGCCGCCACTGCTGCCGCCGGTGACGAACAGCCGCTCGGGCACCAGCGGCTGGCTGCTCTCCGACAGTGCCGCGGCCACCTCGGAGAGGGCGTACAGCCGCGGGTCGCCGTAGCTGGCGATCTTCTTGAGCTGGACCGCGGCCTCGCCGAGGCCGACCTGCATCACCCGGCGGCTCTCGCCGCGCCCCTCGAGCTCCTTCTCGCGGCTGGCCGCCTCGGCGAGGAGCACCGTCTGCTCGGCGCGGCGCCGCGACTGGGAGAGCTCCGCCTCGGCCATGACCACCATCTGTTCGGCCGATTTCCGCGCCCTGGCCAGCTCCGCCTCCCCCTTCTGCTCGGCGATCTGCGCCTCGACGCGGGCGTTGGTGAGGTTGGTCTGCATGCTCGCCTGGGCCTGGGCCTCGGCCAGCAGCCGCATCTTCTCCGCCGCCACGCGCTTCCGCTCGAAGGTCTCGAGCTGCTCGACCGACAGCTGCCGCTCGCGGAGCTGGTCGAGGAGGGTCTCGATCTTGCCCGAGTCCTTGCCCGTCTCCGGTTTGCCGATCAGCACGTCGACGCACTCGATGTCGAACTCGTGGAACTTGTCGCGCAGCTCGAGGCGGGCCTCGGCCTGGATCTTGTCGCGGTCGTGGAGCAGCTCGAGCATCGTCTTCTTGTGGGCGATGTCGCGGAAGTAGGCCGACAGCATCGGGTCGAGGGTCTGCGTGATCAGCCGCTGGACGTCGCCGAAGCGCTGGATCACGCTCGGCGCCCGCTGGTAGTCGATGTGGACGACCACCGACAGCGGGAGCGAGGGTTCGTAGGCGTCTTTCGTGACCAGATCGATGCTCTTGAGGCTCTCGTCGTAGCGGTGCGACTCGCTCCGCCCCGTCACCCAGTGGAGGACGAAGTTGGTCGTCGGCACGAGGACGACGTTGCCGGAGTAGGTGTTGAAGGCGTACTTGCCCGGGCCGAGCGTGCGCTCCCAGACACCGCGCTCCCCCTCGGCGACGCGCTCGCCGTGGCGGAACGTCGTCCCCGACACGTCGGCCCCGGTGCGGCCGATGTAGCTGACGACCACGCCCACCGAGCCGATCGGCACGACCGTCTTGGCGATCACCTCGACGGTCGCGAACCAGCGGTTGAGGAAGTACGTGCCGTCGGTCAGCGCCATGTGCTGCCGGCCGCGGCGGCCACCGGCGCGGAGGAAGGCCTCGGGATCCTGGAAGTTGTTGTGGTAGTCGGGATCGGCCAGGTCGCCACCGACCGTCGGGGCGATGATCTCACCGGGGTCCAGCGACGGGCCGTCGTGGACCGTGACGATCGCGATCGAGTCGCCGCCGGTCGGCTGTTCGGCACCCAGCGTCTCGGGGCGTGCCTTGCCGACGACGACCGGGCTGAAGCCGTCGACCGCCTGCAGCTCCTCGAGCCACTTCGCCGTCGCCGCCTACTCCGGCCGGGTGAGCAGCGCACGCAGCGCGAACACGCCGTTGTCGCTGATCACCGTGAACAGCGTTGGATTGATCGCATACACGCCCTCGCGGAGGATCGCCCGCTGCCGGCCGCGCTGGCCGGCTCCACCGGTCGCACCGCCGAGGAACGCCCGGGCGTCTTGGAAGTTGTTGCACCCCACCACGCGGCCGAGTGTCTGCGCGGGGGGAAGCGGCACTCCGTCGCGCGCGAAAACGTAGCCGATGCGCCCCTCGGGAATCGTCACCAGCGGCACCGAATGGATCGCGTACTGCCAGCGCCAGTAGCCGAAGTGGAGGCCACCGCGGAGCACGTCGGAGCGGTAGCCGGCCTCGCTACCGAGCGCCAGGATCCTCCCCTCCGGCACGCTGCCGGCGAGCGACCACCACTTCTCCACCACGCCGATCCGGTCGTTGGGGATCCAGCGAAAACAGAGCCAGAACGCCACCAGCCCGACCGCCAGGCCGACCACCAGCCAGGTCATCAGGGTTAGCTGACGGGCTCGGGCTTGAAAGTACCCGGGGGCACTGATGCCCCTTCGCCCCAGGTGTTCCCGCCACCTCGCAGGAGGTGGTCGAATTCACCGCGTGGTTCCCCCGCCCGCGATCGTTCGATCGCGACTCGGCGACATACTCATCTTACGTCGCGCGGCACGCCGCCGGTTCGATTCGCCATAACACCCTGTGGCCCAACCGCATCGGGCGAGTGGCATGCGGAATGCTCATCCGACGACGTGCTACCGGAGGGGGGCAAAAGGCGTGTGGTACGCTCCGGTCTCCTTCTCCCCCGAGGGCTCGTTCGATGCACCATGCCCGTGCCCGATCACTTCTCGTCGCTGCCGCCACCGCTGGCGCCATGCTGGTGATGCCGGCGCCGCGCGCTGCCGAGCCGGGCAAGCCGCTCGAGGTGCTGTATGTCACCGGCGGCTGTTGCCACGACTACGACGCCCAGAAAGAGCTCATCGTCCGCGGCATGGCGGCGCGGGCCCGGATCCGCACCACGGTCGTCCACGAAGGAGGGACGTCGACGAACCACCCGATCTCGATCTACGACAAGCCCGGCTGGGCGAAGGGCTACGACGTGGTCTTTCACAACGAGTGTTTCTCCGACGTCAAGGATCCGACGTTCCTCGAGAAGATCCTCGCCGAACACAATCAGGGGGTGCCGGCGGTGCTGATGCACTGCGCGATGCACTGCTACCGCGTCGGCAACGACGAGTGGTTCAAGTTCTGCGGGATCACCTCTCCCGGCCACGGCGCCCACTATGCCTACACCTGCCGGCTGCTGGGCAGCCATCCGATCCTCGCCGGGATGCCGCGCGAGTGGGCCGTGCCCAAGGAGGAGCTGTATTACTCCGACAAGGTGTGGCCGACCGCCACGCCGCTCGGCGAGGCGCTGAGCACCGATCGCAACGCCCTCCAGACCTGCATCTGGACCAACCAGTACGGCCCGACCCGCGTGTTTGCCACCACGATCGGCCACTACGCCGAGACGGTGGCGACCGACGAGTTTCTCGGCCTGGTCACCCGCGGCACGCTGTGGGCCGCCGGAAAGCTCCGCGACGACGGCACGCCCGTGGCCGAGGTGGCGCTCGAGCCGGCGGTCGCGGCCCCCTGACGCCCCCGCTCGCGGTCCGTGGTAGCATCGGAGCATACGCTCCGGAGATCCCCGTGGCACGCGCAGCACTGGCCCTCGAGGACGGCACGGTTTACGTCGGCGAGGCCTTCGGCGGCCGCGGCACGGCGTCGGGCGAGGTCTGTTTCAACACCTCGATGACCGGCTACCAGGAGATCCTCACCGACCCCAGCTACCGCGGCCAGATCCTCTGCATGACCGCGCCGCAGATCGGCAACTACGGCGTCAATCCCGCCGACGTCGAGAGCGCCGGCGTGCAGATGGCCGGGTTCGTGGTCCGTGAGGCGAGCCGGATCGCCAGCAACTTCACCGCCACCGGCACGCTCGCGGAGTATCTCGCCGCGGCGGGCACGATCGGCCTGACGGGGATCGACACGCGGGCGCTGGTGCGCCGGCTGCGGATCCGCGGTGCGATGACCGGAGTGATCTCGACCGAAATCACCGACCCGGCCGAGTTGGTCAGGGTCGCGCGCTCGTCGCCGGCGCTGGTCGGCCGCGATCTGGTCGCCGAGGTGATGCCGCGGGCGCGGAGCGAATGGACCGAAGCGCTCGCGTCCGACGCCCGGCCGCTCGTCCAGCCGCTCGCCGGCGGGATCATGCCCGAGGTGCCCGCGGCCGGCGCGCTCAAGCATGTCGTCGCCCTCGACTATGGGATGAAGTGGAATATCGCCCGCCATCTCGCCGACAGCGGCTGCCGTGTAACGGTGATGCCGGGGCGGGCGACGGCCGCCGAGGTGCTGGCGCTGTCCCCCGACGGTGTGTTCCTCTCCAACGGCCCGGGGGATCCCGAGGCGCTCGGGTACTGCGTCGAGACCGTGCGCGGGTTGGTGGGGCAGGTGCCGATCTTCGGGATCTGCCTCGGCCACCAGCTCCTCGGTTTGGCCTGCGGCGGGAAGACGTTCAAGCTCAAGTTCGGCCACCGCGGTGCCAACCAGCCGGTGCTCGACCGGCTGCGCGATCGGGTCGAGATCACGTCGCAAAACCACGGCTTCGCCGTCGACGAGGCGACGCTGCCGGCGGAGCTGGAAGTCACGCACGTCAACCTCAACGACGGCACGGTCGAAGGCCTCCGCCATCGCACGCTGCCCGCGTTCTCGGTGCAGTACCATCCCGAGGCTGCCGCCGGCCCGCACGACGCGGCGCATCTGTTCCGGCGGTTTCACGAGCTGATGGCCTGAGGTGGGCCGACGGGAGGCGTGGCTCGGTCGCGGTGCTGCAGCGCGTTGTTGCGCCTCGGTTCGGACCGGGGTTGGGAGGCGAACCTCGGCTCGGTCGTGGCGAACGCCACAGGGCGAACCTCCGCTCGGGCTCTGCAGAGGGGGCTTCGCGGATCCCTGGGATGGAGTGTGACGGGGCAGCGCCGTGGCGCTGTACCGCGGAGTGACGTGGCTGGCAGCGTGGAGGTTCCGAGGTCGGACGACGCGCGCGGCGCGAAGCTGTGACGACAGCGGGGAATGAACCGTCGCCGGTGCGCGTGCGTATGTCGCTGCCGTGCCTGCGAGGACGGAATAAACGTGCGGAAACGACCGTTTTTTGACTGCCCAGGGGCGTGTGCCATGGTTGGCGTGGAGCCGGGCAGCATCCCGGTTCCTGCCGGTGGGGAGATCCACCGGTCCCAGTCTCTGCCAAGGAGGTCAAAGATGATTCGTACCCGCTTCGTGGGCGGCCTCGCCGTCGCCCTCTGTGTGGCGGTGGCGGCCCTGTCGGGCGACGCGTTCGCCGGCTTCGGCCATCTCCGTCGTCATGCCGTCGATCCGAGCTGCGCCGCTCCCGAGCCGGGCTGCGCCGCCGAGATGCCGATGATGGCGATGGATCCGTCGTGCGGCTTCGAGCCCGACTGCGGGCCGATCAGCGTCTGCCCCACGAACCCCTGCATCAAGTACCGGCACAAACACGCCCACAAGCACCGCCACGGTGCCGGCTGCTGCCCGGAGCCGACCTGGGAGACGGTCCTCACTCCGTGCAGCCCGGAGACGGGCCGATCGGTGAGCGTGCCGGTGTGCCTGCCCGCCAGCTGCCAGGGGTGCCCGTGCGAGACGTCACGCTGCACGCTCCTCGGCTGCGGTCTGGTGAAGTACGACTACGGCTGCGGCTGCAGCGTCCATGTCCGCTTCCAGAAGCACGGTGACATCCTCGTCACCTACATCGGGTTCTGAAGATAGCGCTGAGGGAGCCCTCCATGGCCTCCCTCAGCTTGGGCCGACCGGGGGAAACGCCAAGGGTTTCCCCGGTCGGCGCCGCCGCCTCCCGCGGCGGCCTGGGGATGGCGTGTGTCTGCGACGGGTCGTGAGG
>VGZO01000094.1 GCA_016872555.1 Planctomycetota bacterium | reverse complement strand
GCCGTCGGCGGTGGCCCGGTCGCTGGAGACCGACGCGATCCGATAGCCGCGCAGCGCAGCCGAGAACTGCGGGGCGACGGTCGTGATGCCGGCCAAGCGGCCTTCGAGCAGGGCGTCGGTCCGCTTCAGGAGCACCGCGGTATCGTCGGGCGGGACTCCTTCGGCGATGACATCCTCCTCGAGCACATGGAACCATCCATCGACAATCGTCTTCAGGGCACCGTCGGGAGTGTCGGCGGTGGCGAGTCGCTCCATCAGCCGCCGGTAGACCGTCTCCAGCTTGTGGAGCGGAGTCTCGGTCTCGGAGATCTGCACTTCGCTGGTCACGAAGCCGCGCTTCCGAGCCCGGTCGGCGAGCCAGCGCGTGAAAAACGTCTTGCCGCAGCCGTAGTCGCCGCGCACCGCCTTGAATACCCCGCGTCCCGACGCGACGGCGGCGAGGTCGGCATCGACCGCCGCCTCGAAGCGCTCGAGGCCCACGCAGAATGCATCGAGGCTGGCACGGGGTACCGTGCCGCGGCGCAGGGCGTCGACGATCTCGGCGGCACGCCGCGGGCTGATGCTCATCGCCGTGCATCCTCCGGTGACATGCCGAACTGCACCAGCAGCGTCGGCTTGTCGAGGGTGACGGTGTCGCTGCGGATGTCGACGGAGATCACCTGATAGCCGTCGACGTTGAACATCCGCTGGGCCACCGAGAGGAGGCCGGGGAGGCGGAGCGTCGCATAGCCGAGCGTCCGGGCGAGTGCCGGGCTCGTGAGCGTTCCACCTCTGGCGTCGAGGGTCGCGAGCAGCCGGCAGAGGATCTCGTCGCCGGGGTATCCGCGGGTGACGAGTTTCTTCTGCGCGGCGAACACGTCGGTGGCGATCACCGCGGTGGTCCAGTCAGGAGCGCCGGTCGCCGCCATCGCCGCCTTCGGGGGGACCGTCTTCGGGTCGGGCACCGGGGGTTGTTCGTGATGGATGTCGAACAGCATCCCCGGCGGTTTCTTCGGGGGCGTGGCCGGTTCGGGCCGGCTGGCTGCGGCCGCCCCGTCGCGATCCCACCATGGGGGCGTCGATTCGGGCGCCGGTTGCCAGCCGGCCGGCTCGGTCACGCCGGAGGAAATCAGCACGCTCGTCGCCACGACCATTTCCTGGGGCGAGATCCCGCCGTGGTAGCCGCGTTTCGTGGCGGTGATGTACCGGACCGACTCGCTCCACGACGTCACGAGCGCACCGCCGGGGACCGCCACCCGAGACCCGCGCAGGGCGAATTCGTCCGGTCCGGGAGGAGGGCCGGCCACAGCCCGCCAGCGTTCGCCACCGGCGGCCCCCGGAATGAACCGCGCGGTCGTGCCCGTGTCGAGCACGTGGCCGTGGTCGCTGGTGAGGATCACGGCCCGGCCGGCGCGGGCGGCGTCGTGGAGCAGGGCTTCGAGCACCGGGATCGTGTCGAGCGTCCACCGGACGAGGATCTGATCGGCCTTGGCCAGGTGGTCGTCGACGGCGTTGACGATCACGCCGACGACGCGGCGCTTCGTCGACGCGATCTCCTCGCGAACGACCTCCGCCACCGTCGTTCCGGACAGGTGGGCCTTGGCATGGAGCACGGGACCGAGGCCGCCGGCGCTGGCCTCGACGAGCCCGCGGTGGGCGGCGAATGCCGCCCGCTCGTCGGCGCCGTCGGTCGCGAACCGGCCGGCGAGGAGGCTCGCCCGCGAATACTTCGTCTCCGAAGGCACGGTGGCGATCACCGGCCGGCTCGAGCAGCGCCCCTCCTCGACGATCTCGAGCCAATCGCGACGGTCGCGAGTGAGGTGATCGACGAGCTCCCGGCACACCGCCGCCGACATCCCGTCGAGCACGATCAGCAGCACCGGCATGGCCTTCGCCAGCGGTGCGACGACCGCGTCGAGGACCTGCTCGATGAGCAGGACGTCGGCCGGATAGGCACCGGATGCGACCGACGCGGCCAGGAGCGTGGCAAACTCCTGGGCGGCGGCCTCCTGCTCGCGGGTGGCGGCGGCGTGGAGCGCGTCGAGCCCCTCCGACAGCTCGCGCGACGCGGCGAGCCGGCCCGAGGCCGACCGCGCCCAATCGACGAAGCTCCCTTCGGCCAGAAAGCGGCCGGCAGCGTCGGCCAGCGATTCGGCGGGACGACGCTCGCGGCGTCGCGTTGCCAGAAAACGCACCAGCCGCGTCGCCATCTCGAGCCGCTCCGACTCGGCCGGATTGCGGTGCGTCTGGTCGTGGGCCCGGACCTGCCGGGCGACCTCTTCGACGGCGTCGGTGTTGGCGCTTGGTGCGGCGAGGAACTCCTTGACTGCTGCGGCGAACATCCCCAGGCGCTGGGCGTGGCCGAGGGGGAGGATCGGGCTGGCATGGGCATGCGCCGAGCCGTCGACCTCCGCGAGCAGCTCTTCGGCGCGCGCGAGGGTTCGCCGCTGGTCGACCGGGTCGGCCATCGACGTGCGCACCAGTGCCGCGGCCTCGCCGCCGATCCGCTCGAGCTGGGCCACGCCCACGGTGCGGTTGCCGAACCACAGCCCCTCGAGCTTGCCGATCGCCCGATCGGTCCGGCTTCGGACGCGCCGGTCGGTGAGCACCCCGGCGACGAGCGCCAGTGGCACCGCATCGGGCTCGTCGGTCTTGTCGGCCACGGCGAAGACGAATTCCGCCGCGTCGCCGGCGCGACTCCGCAGCCACTCCTCGATCCCCGCGCGCAGCTCCGGCGCCAGCGCACGCAGCCGGCGGACGCGCGCCGTGTCGAGCGACCACTTGAGGATCGCCGCGAGATCGGGCAGGTCTGCCGACAGGCCGATCGTGGCGGCGAGGAGATCACGCCACAGCGTCTCGGCGTCGAGAAACCCGCTCTTGGCCGTGGCGGTGCGCGTGCCGCCGAGATGCTCGACCACCGCGTCGGCGAGCCAGTCGTGCTTCACGAGGCGCGGATCGATCGACTCGGCGGCGAACTGCTGCTGGACGAGGCTCCAGCGGTCGATCGTGAACAGCCGCGGTCGGTGGAGCCGCGCGAAGATGTCGGGGCTGATCGCCGCATCGTCGAGGTTCGTGACCAACACCCGCACCACCCCCGTCTTGCCGGCGGGCGGGGGCGCCTTGAGCGCCAGGCGCAGGGCGAGCGGCGAATCGCACTGCGCGATGAAAAACGTCGTCTCGCCGTCGACGTGCACCCCTTCGCCGAGCCACCGCGCCGCCGACCGGATCCCGACCGGCCGCCGGATCGGCCTGCCGCGTGACAGCGCCGCGACCCGGGCCCGGATCTGGTTGAACGTGATCGCCTTGGACGGGCTCGCCTGGTTCACGCGCCGTCACTCCACCGGATCGTGACTTCGATCGTCGCCCGGGGATGCGCCTGGCGGATCTGGTCGATGCGGGCCTTGGCGCTGTCGGCATCGGGAATGTTCTCGGTGCCGCGCGCGGGGATCGCCGGCGCGGACGCGGCGGGCGACGGCCGCAGCGGCGGCTCGGGCGCCTGCCGCTCGGCGGGCGACGACGCAGGAGCCGGCGGCGGGGTCCTGACGAAGACGGCCAGGAGCCGCTGATACGCCGTGTCGAGGACCTCGGACAGGGGTGTCGTCGCCACGTGGTCGTCGTGGCCGAGGGCCTCGCGCACGTCGGCGAGGATCGGTGCGGCCCGGCTTTGCACGTCGGGGTCGGCCCGTCCGATCTGGCCGACGAGATCCCACACCCGGTCTTCGAGGGCGCGGGCCCAGGTGTCGGCTTTCATGATGCACTCGCTCATCGCGCGCTCGGAGTTGGGCACGGCCGCCCGGGCGAGCACGGCGACGACATCCTTCGGCGCCGCCACCGCCACCGCGGCGAGCACCGCCGCGGCCGCGTCGGCCGTCTTCATCCGCTCGGCGGCATCGCGGGCCACTCCCAGGCCCGCGAGCCGCGCCTCGAGCAGCCGCGCGTAGTGGCCCACCGCGGCGCTCGAGCGCGCCGCTATCTCCTTGACCTTCGCCCCTGCCGCGGCGGCGTTGGCGGCGGTGGCCAGCGGCGAGACGGCCACGCCGAACAGGCTTCCTACCCGCGGCTGCCCCCGTGCCCAGTCGGCCGGATCGGGCGGTGCCTCCTGGGCGAGGACCCAGGTGTCGTCGAGCGATCCGATCGAGCCTTCGCAGGTGCCCCCGTGGAGCGTGAACGACATGCCGCCCTGCGCCGCCCACGCCAGGATCACGAGATTCTGCGCGGCACGCGTCAGCCCCATCTTCCCCGGTTCGTCGATCCAGTGACGCAGCTTCTCGACGGTGAGCGGACCGTCGTCCTGGGCGCGCTGGCGGTGGAAGTGATCCTTCCAGTGGTGGCCGATGACGAAGTGCGTGCCGTCGGGCGGCATCTCGCCGAGCAGCAGGGGATCGGCGATCTGGCGGAGGAGCGTGCGGTCGTCGCGCTCCACGGCCGCCCGGCCGTCGCGGGCCTGGCTCGCTTCGACCACCTTGCGGAGGACGGTCGACAGCTTCCCCGTGGTGAGCGTCGTTCCCAGCGCCGGCGCGGCCGGAAACTCCCAGGCCAGCGCCTGGCCGAGCAGGTCGTCGAGGGCGCCGGAGAGCGAGGCCTGCGCCGGCGGGCGGAGCGTGAGCCCGGCGGCGAGCGGTTGGAAGCGGTCGGCGAGGTCGATCTCGTGCGCCTGGTCGATGACCCCCGCGGCGCTGCCGCTCCCCAGGCCGTAGGCGAGGTTCACCGCCGCCACCAACTGGCCACGCAGCGTGTCGCGCTGGTTTTCGAGGATCCCGTGGGCCGCCTGCCGCGCCGCCGGGGTGAGGTGCGAGGCGTAGCCCTCGAAGCGGTTGCCGCCGAGGACGTGCTCGAGGACGGCGAGCCGGCCGAGGTCGTCGAGCGTGCGCTGCGAGAAGAAGGCGGGCACCCAGCCGATCGTCTTCGTCGAGCCCTTCGCCCGCCGGCACTCGTCGAGCTTCGTGAGGTCGTCGCGCGGCGAGAAGTTTTGCTGGTCGAAGGGGAAGTCGATCACCACCTTCCAGTCGTCCGACGGATTGGCGAGCTGGTCGGGGCTCATGTCGCGGATGTTGCGAAACACGACCGCCGCCTTCCGCTCGATGCCGCGCCATTCGACGGCGTGCTCCTGCTCGAACAGCGCGGCATCCTCGATCCCGAGCGCCTCATGAAACACGATCTGGCGGATGATCTTCACCCGGTTGCCGTAGCTGTCTTCGCTGGCGGCGCGCTGGAGGATGCTGTCGGTGTCGACGTCGGCCAGCACGATCGCGATCGTCGGATTGCGCGGTTCGCCGGAGATGCGGATCTCGCCGACCTGCGCGGCCCAGGCGCGCACCTTGTTGGCGACCGCCTGCACCTCTCCGCCGACGATCGGCGAGGCGATCGTGCCGTGGTTGAGCGCCGCGAGCCGTTCGGCCGTCATCCCGCGCAGCGCCTCCACCTCCGGCACGAGGGCCGCCAGGAGGAGCGTCTTGAGGAGCCGCTCGTCGGCCACGAACGCCTTCCGCGCCGGATCGGCCGGGGGAAGCCCGTGGATCTCGTCGCGTGTCTTGCCGTGCTGGGTTTCGAGGAGCGGCAGCAGCTTCGTGTGGAGGAGCTTCTGCGCGTTTTCGAAGTGGGTGACGACGTCGGTATCGGTGACGGTGTCGCCATGGATGAGGATGTCGAACAGGTCGCCGACCGGCACGAGGTCGGTCACGGCCAGCGTGTCGCGGTGATCGACGAGGAGCTGCATCAGCACCTTGAGCGCCGTCCGCTCGCGCTGCAGCACGCTCGACACCGCCACGAGCGTCTGGATCAGGGCCGGCGAGAAGGGATACACCTGCCGAAACATCTTCCGGTCGCCCTCGGCCGTGAGGAGCGTGTTCATCACGCTGGCGCGCACCGTCGCCGTCCGCTGGAAGGCGGCGTCGATCTCGGCCCGTGCCGCCGCGCTCTTCGGCCGCAGCACGCGCTTCTCGGCGATCACCGGGAGGTTGCGGTCGGCGAGGTTGATCGTGCCGAAGCGGCCGCTGTTCCACCGCACGAAGTCGATGTAGTTGAGCTTGCCGGCTCCGGTCACCCCGGGCCCGACCAGGTCGCGGAGGTCGCGCTGGCGGGCGATGAAGCTGGCGATCGGCGCCGGCCGGTCGGGGTTTTGCGGCTCGACGAGCTTGGCGAGCTTGGACGTCTCGGTTTCCAGGAACGTGTGGTTGCTGGCGTGCGCTGCCAGCCACAGCATCAGCTCGTCGAGAAACAGCACCAGGCCGTCGTAGCCGAGGTCCTTGGTGTGGCGCGAGAGGATCGACAGTCCGTCGTCGAGATCGACGTAGGCCGAGAGCAGGTCTTTCGAGGCGTGGTAGCGCTGCCCGAGCCGGTCGACGAGGGCTTTGTGTTCCGGATCCTTGGGGGGCGCGACGAGCGCCGCCTCGAACCGGGCGGGTGTCCACTCGGCCGCGATCTTCCCCCAGCCGGTGGTGCCGGTGGTGCGGGTTTCGTTGAGGACCTTGAAAAACGCCTCGTCGCCGAAGCTCTGCCGGTCGCGGCGGGCCTGCGCGACCAGACCGGCCGACTTGTGCACCAGCGGCAGCGGGGTGCCCGGTTGCGTCCGCTCGAGATGATCGACGTAGCCCTTGAGGATTCCCTCGTCGAGCGAGGCCTTGCCGATCATGTGGTAGGGGACGAGGAGAAACTTCTTCCCCGCCATCCATTCGTTGTGGGCGTGGATGACGCTGGCCAGCTCGGGGATCGAGCGCGCCTGGAGGTTGCCGGTGAGGATCAGGTGGAGCACGGCCATGAAATGGCTCTTGCCCGTCCCGAAGCTGCCGTGGAGGTAGGTGCCGTTGCTGGCCCGCGTCGCGAGGCTGTCGCGGATCACGCCGAGGGCCTCGTCGAACGCCTTGGCGAGCTGTTCGGTGACGACGTAGTCGCGCAGCGTCCCTGCGGGGTCGAGCACCCCCTCCGCGAGCTTGAGCACGAACCGATTCGCGGGGAGCGACTCGGGGATCTCGATCACGTCACGGAGGAGGGTCATGGAGGGCGAACCCGAAATACGGCCTCGGGAAACAGGGGCGAATAGGCCACGAGCTTACGCCACTCGTCGGAGGGGAGTGGCGAAAAACCTGAAGTCGTAAACGTTTTTTCGGCGCGGGGCCCGTCCGTAAACGTTTTTGCAGCTTCGTAACCGTTTTTGCTGCCGCTGCATGGTTTCCCTGCCGTCTCCCTGGACCTCGGCGGGCTGCCGGTGCGCTGGCTCGAGTCCGTCTTGCCGTGCCTGGCGTATTCCCTGGTGCCGGCCCCGGACCGCGGCTCCGCCGACCTCATGTCCGTGGGACCGCCCGGTCCGCGACGGCCTGGATCCGGTCGAGCATCTCGCCGATCTCCGGAGCGAGCGCCGCGCGGCTCACGAACCCGGCGAGGGTGTGGTAGTCGGTCTTGCGCATCGTCGCCTCCGGCAGCCCGATGCTCGTGAAGAAGGCTTTGAACAGGGGGTCGAGAAACTCCGTCGAGACCTTGAGGTCGGGGCCGAAAGGATCCGCCTTGCCGAGATTGCGGAGTGACCCGACCACGAGCTCGATCGCCGCTTCCATTCGCTTGACGGTCGAGTCGGCAAACAACGGCGTCGTGCTTTCGCGGATCGCGTAATCACGGGCAAACGCGACCAGCGCTTCCGGTGACGTGAGGTAGTTCTCGATCTCGTAGCGACTCCACGTTTCCTGCCGGAGATACGGGTCGGGCGGCAAGGGCCTCGGCAGACGATCGAAAACGGCAATGCCGACGAGATCGGCCTTCGCCTCGCGGAGGCCGTGGAAATGATC
>VGZO01000093.1 GCA_016872555.1 Planctomycetota bacterium | reverse complement strand
AAGGGCGTCCCCCTCTGCCGAGCCCGAGCCGAGGCTCCCCGCATGGTCGCTGGTCGATGCGGTAACAGAAGGGCGTCCCCCTCTGCAGAGCCCGAGCCGAGGCTCCCCGCATGGTCGCTGGTCGATGCGGTAACAGAAGGGCGTCCCCCTCTGCAGAGCCCGAGCCGAGGCTCCTCGCGCGCTTCCGCAGCGAAGCCCGACCAATCGCGCCATCCCCGCCCCTCACGACCGTCAAACCCGGCCCCTGCTGGAGCCATGGCAACGGCTGGGTATTCTCAAAGCCATGTTCGCCTCGCGCCTAACTGTCCGTGGACAAAGCCCTCTGAGGCCAGTGTCCACTGAGGCGACCGCGGGAAACGCCGAGGGTTTCCCGGGTCGCCGTCGGCCGCATCCGCCGGCCGATCACTTTTTCCACGGGCTGCTATCGCTCCTCGCGGCACTCACCCTTGTGGCTGTCGTCGCCCCGTGGCGCGCCGTCGCCGACGGCCCCGAGGGTGTCGCCCCCGGTCACTCCGTCCACGGCGAGGCGTTTTCCGTCGGCCCGCGCCGCCGGCTACCACCCCAGCCCGGCTGTGGCGAGGTCCACTTCCCCGTGACCACTTCGGTCCCCGAAGCGCAGACGTTCTTCGACCAAGGCATCGGCCAGCTCCACGGGTTCGCCTACTGGGAGGCGGAGCGCTCGTTCCGCACGGTCCTCGCGCTCGACAAGGACTGCGTCATGGCCCACTGCGGCCTGGCGCTGGCCAACATCCAAAACGAAGCCCGCGCCCGCCAACTGATCGCGCTGGCCACGGGCCCCGCGCTCGACAAGGCGACGCCGCGCGAGAAGGCCTGGATCGAGGCGGTCCGGAAGCTGTTCGCCGAACACAAGAACGACGACGCGCGCAAGGCGGCGGCGACGGAGTTTCTCTCCGCTCTCGAGAAGATCGCCCTCGACCACCCCGACGACCTCGAGTCACGGGCGTTTCTCGTCGGCTTCTCGTGGTGGTTCAAGTCGCGGAGCGGCGTGCCGATCCCCAGCCTGCTGGCCGTCGACGCGCTGGCCGACGCCGTCCTTGCCGTCAACCCGCGCCATCCGATCCACCACTACGTGATCCACCTCTGGGATCACCACCGCGCCGCGCGTGCCCTGCGCGCGGCCGCCGCCTGCGGGCCGGCGGCGCCGGGGATCGCCCACATGTGGCACATGCCGGGCCATGTCTATTCCGAGCTGCGCCGCTGGAACGACGCCGCCTGGCAGCAGGAGGCGGCGGCGCGCGTCGACCACGCCGCCACCCACCGGACCCACGTCTACCCCGACCAGATCCACAACTTCGCCCACAACAGCGAGTGGCTGGTGCGCGATCTCAACCACGTCGGCCGCGTCCGCGACGCGCTGGCGATCGCGGCCAACATGGTGGCGATGCCGCGCGTGCCGCGCGCCAAGGAGGGGAAGCCGGAGGCCGATCAGCGTTTCGACGAGCCGGGGAGCTGCTGGCAGTACGGCCGCGACCGGTTGGTCGAGACGATCCTCGACTGGGAGGCGTGGAGCGTGGCCGCGGCACTCGCCGACACGCCGTACCTCGAGCCGGGGCGCGAATTCGACGACCAGTGGCGGCGCGAGCACCTCCTCGCCCTCGCCGGCTTCGGGCGCGGCGACACCGCCGCCGGCACCGCGGCGCTCGAGCGCCTCGCGGCGATCGAAAGCGGGCTGCGGAGCGAGCGCGTCGCCGCCGCCGACCGCGCCGAGGCCGAGGCCCGCGAGAAGAAGAAAAACCCGGCCGAGATCAGCAAGGCGATGGCCGAGGCGATGCAGCCGCTGTCGGAGAAGATCGAGCGGCTGCAGGCGCCCCTGGCCGAGGTTCGCCTCCGCGCGCACCTCGCCACCGGGCGGATCGACGAGGCGAAGCAGTTGCTCGCGGCGGTCGCCGACATCGACAAGGCCCGGCTCGCGCTGATCCACCACGCCCTCGGCGATCCGGCAAAGGGGCTCGAGCTCGCCCGGGAGCTCGACAAGCGTGAGGCTGACAGGCTCCTTCCGGCGGCGCTGTCGTGCTGGCTCGAGTGGGAGGCGGGAAAGAAGGACGAGGCGCTGATGGCGTTTGCGGCCGTCCGCACGCGCGCCGGCGTGGCCGACACCGATCTGCCGCTGCTCCGCCGGCTCGCACCCGTCGCCGCGGCGGCCGGATGCAGTGGCGACTGGCGCTCGGCCCCGACCCCGGCGACCGACCTCGGCGAGCGCCCCGACCTGGCGCTGCTCGGCCCGCGCGAATGGCATGCCTGGCAGTCGGGCGACTGGACGGCCACCGCGGCCGACGGCGCGCCCGTCAGCGGCGCGTCGCTCCGCGGCCGGCCACACGTGGTCCTCCTCACGCTCGGCGAGGCCTGCGTCCACTGCAACAAGCAGCTCGAGGCATTTGCCGCAAAGGCCGAGGCCTTCGTCGCCGCCGGCCTGCCGCTGGTGGTCGTGAGCACCGACAAGCCGGCCGACATCGCCGCGGTGACGACGCCGCGTCCGTTTCCGGTCCATTCCGGGGCCGACGGGCAGGCGTTTCGGGCGCTCGACGCCTGGGACGACTTCGAGGCCCGCCCGCTCCACGCCACCTGCTTCATCGCCGCCGACGGCCGGATGCGCTGGCAGCACGTGGGCGCCGAGCCGTTCATGCTCCCCGAGTTCCTCCTCGAGGAGGTGAAACGCCTCGAGTCGCTCCCCGAGCCGCCGCCGTTTCCTTCCGCGGGGCCGTGACGGGCCCGAGGGGGACGGCGGCGATGGCGCGTGCCGACCGTGATCGACCGCGGGAGCCGTGGCTGGTGTCGCAACTCGGCCCCCGCCTGCGGCGGATCAAGTCTCCACGACCTGCCATGCCCACGCGCGTGATGGCCGTCGTCGGTGTCGCGGTCGCACTGCTCGTCGCCGGCTGCGCGCGGACCCCTGAGCCGGTCTGGTTTCGCGACGTCGCCGTGACGCGCGGGCTCGACGCCGTGAATGACCCTGGCCCCGCCGGGTCGCACTTCATGCCCCAGAGCATGGGCAATGGCGCGGCGCTGTTGGACTACGACGGCGACGGCCGGCTCGACATCCTCCTCCTCAACGGCTGTGGTCCGCAGGGGCGCTCGCCCCACCGGCTGTTTCACCAGGAGCCCGACGGCCGGTTCACGCTCGTCGCGACCGGCAGCGGCCTCGACTTCACGTCGTTCGGCTCGGGGGTCGCCGTCGGCGACGTCGACGACGACGGCGATCCCGACCTGTGCATCACCGAATATGGCGGCATCCGCTTGCTGATGAACGACGCCGGCCGCGGCTTCCGCGACGTCACCACCGACGCCGGCCTGGCCTCGCGCGCGTGGGGCACGTCGGCGAGCTTCTTCGACTACGACCGCGACGGCCGGCTCGACCTCGTCGTCGCCTGCTACGTGGCCTACGACCCGGCACGCACCTGCCACGCTCCCGATGGCCGCCGCGACTTCTGCGGCCCGAAGGATTTCGCCGGCCAGCCCGTGATGCTGTGGAGAAACGTCAGCGCTTCAGGCGCCGTGCGCTTCGAGGACGTGAGCGCCTCCAGCGGCATCGGGGCGCTGCCCGGGGCGGGCCTCGGCGTCCTCTGCGCCGATTTCGACGGCGACGGCTGGGACGACGTCTTCGTGGCCAACGACCAGCAGCCCAACCGGCTGTGGATCAACCGCCACGACGGCACGTTCGCCGACGAGGCGGTCCTCCGCGGCGTGGCCGTCGACGCCCTCGGCCGCGCCGCCGCCAACATGGGGATCGCCTGGGGCGACGTCGACGGCGACGGCCTCGACGACCTGTTCGTGACCCATCTCGACCTCGAGACCCATACGCTGTGGCGCCAGGGCCCGGCCGGCTCGTTCATCGACGCCACCGCCGCCGCCGGCCTGGCGGCGCTGCGGCGCGGCACCGGGTTCGGCACGGTGCTGGCCGACTTCGATCTCGATGGCGACCTCGACCTGGCGCTGGCAAACGGCCGCGTCCTCGCCGGGCCCTCCGCCATGGCTCCGGGGCTGCCGCCGTTCTGGCGCCCGTATGCCCAACCCAACGATCTCCTCGTCAACGACGGCAGCGGTAGGTTCATGGCCATGCCGCTGCTCGCCCCCGATCTGTGCGCCGTCGCCAACGTCGCCCGGCCGCTGTGTGCCGGCGACATCGACGGCGACGGCGACGTCGACCTCGTCGTCGGCCGCACGGCGCAGGCGCCGCTGCTGCTCGAGAACGTCGCCCCACGCCGGGGAGGGTGGCTATCGGTCCGGGCGCTGCTCCGCGCCGGTGGCCGCGATGCCGTGGGAGCTGTCGTGACGGTCATGGCCGGCGGCCGGCGCCAGCGCCGGCTCGTCCAGCCGGGGTCGAGCTACCTGTCGAGCCACGATCCCTGGTGCCACTTCGGCCTCGGCGCCGCCGAGCGGGTGGACGCGATCGAGATCCGCTGGCCCGACGGGCGGACGGAGGCATTTGCCGGTGGCCCGCGCGACCGCCGGCTGGAGCTTGTCCAGGGCACCGGGGAGGCGCGATGAGCAAGCGCCGCCTGCCGCCGCGCCGTTCCCGGCCGAGCCTTCCCGGACGTGATCGGCAGCCTGCCCGAGGGGCATTGTCGAGGAGCGTGTCGGCGCGTCGGGCGGTGTCGCTGTCGGTCGCGGCGCTGTGCGCGGGGGCTGCGGCGCTTGTCGCGGCGCTCCCGTCGCTCGTCGGCCCGTCGGTGCCGGAGTTGTCTCCGCCCCCCGTCGATCCGGCCGTGGCCCGGGCGCTTGACGCGGCGCGCGCGACCGTGCGGAACCAACCGCGCGTGGCCGCCGCGTGGGGTGATCTGGGACTGTTCATCGCGGCGCATGGCGACGCGCCCCATGCCCTCGACTGCTTCCGCCGCGCCGCGGCGCTCGACGAGGCGGCGTGGCACTGGCCCTACTACGCGGCCGCCACGCTCGGCCCGACCGATCCGGCTGCCGCGGTCGCCGAAGTCGCTGCGGCGATCACCCGCGATCCTGCGGCCTCGTGGCCGCGGCTTGCGCGCGGTGAATGGCTCGCGTCGCTCGGCCGGTTGCCCGAGGCCCGGAACGACTTCGAGGCGCTGTTGTCACGCGAGCCCGACCATGCCCGGGCCCGGCTGGCACTTGCGCGCGTGGCGCTTGCCGACGGGGACCTCGACCAAGCGGAGGCGCTCGCCGAGGCCGTGCGCGGCGATCCGCGCGTGCGCCGCGCGGCAGCGGAGGTTGTGGCGCTCGTGGCCGCGAGGCGCGGTGCGGCCGATGCCGCGCGACGGCTCGCGGCGGAGGCGGCGGCGCTGCCTGCCGACAGCCCTTGGCCGGCCGATCCGTATGCTACCCATCTGGCTGTCCGGCGGGTGGGGCGCGAGAGCCGGATCCGCCGGGTAGCGCAGCTCGAGGCGGCCGGTGAGATCCGCGCGGCTGATCTGCTCACGCGGTCGCTCGAGCAAGAGCATCCGGAGGTCTACGAATTCATCGAGGGGCGGATGCAACTGGCCGCGGGGAACGCGGCGGCGGCGGAGCAGGCGTTTCGCCGGGCGCTGGCGATCGACCGCGAGTCGGTCGACGTGCGGCTGCAATTGGCGCTGGCGCTCGACACGCAGGGAAAAGCGGCCGACGCCGCGGCGGTGCTGCGCGACGGTCTCGCGCTCGAGCCGGGGCACGGGCCGAGTTGGCTGGCCCTCGGGCGCTGCCTGCGCGCGACCGACCTGCCCGCGGCGCGCGCTGCCCTGCGGATGGCGGTGGCGACGATGCCCGGGTCGGCCGAAGCGCGCGGGGAGCTCGACACCCTCGAGGCGGCGGGGCCCTGACGAGGCTTGACCGGACGAAAGGCCAAGCGGTGCCGGGCGTCGGCAAGCGACATCGGGCGATGAGCGGCGCGGGCCTGTGGCATCCAGCACCGCTTGCGACAGCCGCTTGGCCGTGGCTCGTCGCTGGGCTCGACCGCGAGCACTTCGGGGAACGCCGCACGATCGCGAATGCTGTCCCGCCTCTGGGTGGGGATTACGGCGCCGGCTTCGGGCCGACGGGCCCCCGTCGCCGACGGCCGGGGCGGATGGGTAGGCGGGGGCGTTGGAGGTCGGGCGTGACCTTGTCGGTCGACGGGCGGGCTGCTATCCCCCTATCCGTCCGATTGTCCGTTTTCCCCGCCCGGACCCATCATGGTGCTTTCCCCGACAGCGCGGTCCGTTCGGCACGGTCGCCATGCCGCTGCGTGGCAGGCCATCGCCCTCGTGATGGCCTCGATCCTCGTCGGCGGGTTCGCAGCCCCCCGCGCTGCGGCCGACGAGGGCCCGCTCGAGCCGCTCGACATGGCCAGCCCGCAGGCGACGCTCGCCGGGTTCCTCTCGACCGTCGACCGCGTCGCCGCCAACTTCAAGAACCCCGACGCCAGGCGCGGCGTGCGCGGTGAGAACGCGCGCCTGATCCGCCGCGCGCTGGGTTGCCTCGATCTTTCGGCGATCCCGTCGTCGCTCGTCGAATCGGAAGGGCGCGAGGCGGCGGTGTGCCTCAAGGAGGTCCTCGACCGGATCCCCCTGCCGCCGCTCGCGGCGATCCCCGATGCGGCGGCGGTGAAGAGCGCGGGGATCGAGCGCTGGCGGCTTCCCGGGACCGAAATCACGCTGGTCCGTATCGCCGGGGGCCCGCGCGCCGGCGACTTCGTCTTCTCCGCGGACTCCGTGGGCCGCGCGGAGGAATTCTTCGCGCGCGTCCGCGACCTGCCCTACCGGCCCGATGCCGGGACGCCGGGGCTGTTCGAGTCGTATGTCCAGCTCGGCGGGCCGCTGGTGCCCGAGGCGCTGATCAACGCCCTGCCCGCCTGGGTCCATGCCACGGTCGCCGGCGAGACGGTGTGGCAGTGGGGGGCCACGCTCGTCGTCGTGCTCGTCGGGCTGGCGCTGGTGTGGGGAGCGCTGCGGATCCGCAGCCGTGCGGCGGGGGACAGGCTCGAGGTGGTCGAGCGGCTCCTGCTGCCGGCAACGCTCGTGGCCGTGGGACTTGCCGTCGACTCGCTCTGCACGCAGCAGATCCGCCTCACCGGCGACACGCTGGTGGCGGTGAAGGTCGCGGCCCGCGCGGTGATGCTCGTCGGCGTCGTGACCGGCGTGCTCGATGCGGTCGCCTGGGCGACCGAGTGGTTTCTCACCTGGCGCGGCCTGGGGAACGATTCGATCGAGGGGCAGGTGGTGCGGCTGGCGAGCAACGTTGGCCGGTTCCTCCTCGTCGCCTGGATCCTGATCGCCACCGCCGACTCGTTCGGCGTGCCGGTCACGCCGCTGGTGGCGGGGCTCGGGGCCGGCGGGCTGGCGATCGCGCTGGCATCGCAGTACACGGTCGAAAACCTGATCGCGGGCCTGGTGATCTTTGCCGACAAGCCGGTGCGGATCGGCGACGAGTGCCAATATGGATCGGTGCGCGGCCGCGTGGAGCGGATCGGCCTGCGGTCGACGCGGATCCGCGGCACCGACCGGACGGTGATCTCGATCCCCAACGCCGAGTTCGCCAAGTCGCAGTTGGTCAACTATTCAGGGCGCGACCGGATCCCGCTGGCGATCACGCTCACGCTCCCGGCCGGGGGCGGCCCCGCGGTCTTGCGGCAGCGGCTCGAGTCACTGCGGGTGCTGGTCGCCGCCCATCCTGGGCTCGATCCCGAGGCGTCGAGCGTGACGCTCGGTGATCCGTCGGGCGATGGCGTCGCGGTCGAGATCGCCGCGGTCTGCCTCGGCAGCGACGAGCGCGCCGCCCGCGCCAGCCGCGAGCAATTGCTGCTCGAGGCGCTCGAGGT
>VGZO01000092.1 GCA_016872555.1 Planctomycetota bacterium | reverse complement strand
ACCGTCGGCGAACGCCATCGGACAGCCACCGGGGTGCCAACTCCCGAACACGAACAGCCCCATGCCGGCGACCGAATCATCCGGTCCAGCCGCGATCGGCACGCCGACACCGCCGACGCGCGCCGAATTGAAGAAGTCGAAGGCGTCGTAGGCCGGACCGTTCTCCGGTGGTCGGGCGAGGCGGCCGCGGGGCACGTGGGCTTCGCCGATGAGCACCGTCTGCGACAGCCCGTCGCTGACGTCGGCGGGGCGCACCCGGTCGCGCCACCGGGCCGTACCCGGCAGCGGCTCACTGGTGATGATCACGCCGGTGCCGTTGCCGCCCCAGAAGAAATCGGTGGCCGCACCGGTCGCTCGCGGCGAGAGGTCGCCGTGATTACCGGCATAGTCCGACACCGCTCCGCCGGAGATCTCGCGGCCGGGTATCAGGCAGCCGCACGGCGCCCGGGTGAGGGGCGTCGTCGAGGTGGGTGTGATTGCCAGTTCGGGGCCGCGGCGCGTGGGGCAGAGATAGCCGGGAACGACCTGCATCCGCAACTGGTCAGTCTGGTCGGCGAACGCTATCGTCTCGTCCCAGCGCAGCGCGGGTTGCTCGAGGAAGTGGCCGATGCGCAGCAGCCACGTCGAGCTGGGATAGCTCCCCGGAGGTGGAGGAGGCGTCGCCGGGCCGGCCACGATCCGCGCCGGCGGAAACACCCCGGTGGCCTGCTGGAAGAGGATCGTCGCCAGCGCGACCTGCCGGAGGTTGTTGCGGCACTGGATGCCACGGGCCGATTCCCGCGCCACCTGGACCGCCGGGAGCAGCAAGCCGACGAGCAGGCCGATGATCGCGATCACGACCAGCAGTTCGACGAGCGTGAAACCACGCTCCCCGCGGCGGCGTTCGGCGATGTCCACGGCCGTTGCCATGCCTGTGAATCCCCCCGACAACCTGCCGGTCATGACGCCGCCGCCGACCGGTCGGCCGGGCGACGTGGCCCGGAACTTCGCGACCGCGACGTCAGACGCCACAACACGGTCCCCGCCACGCCCCACAAAGCGCTGTTGGCCATGAGGATCAGCCACCCCCACTGGCCGCTGCCGCCGACCGGGAGACTCCGCACCAGCAGCACCAGCGGGAACTGGAGCAGCGTGGCACACGCCTCGAGGAACGTTTCCACGAGCGTCGGATCGCCGCCATGGTCGAACCGTGCCAGGCCACGGCCGATCACGACCGTCATCGCCGCCAGTTGGGCGACGAAATGCGCCGCCGCGACCGCCACGCCGCCCCACGACGCCCGTTTCGTCATTGCCGTCGCTCCCGGGCCGATCGGCCTTCAGGCTACCACGGTCCGGCGCCGCAGCGGCACCCACGGTGCGATCGCGGCGCCGGCCGCGAGCAGAGCGAGCGTCAGCGTGCGCTGGCATCGGGCACCGGGAATCCCGGGCGCCGCGCCGGCGCGGTCTGCGGCACGCCGAACGCTTCTTCGGTCTTCTTCGGTGGCTTGGAACCGGGCGCCTGGTTCGGCTGGAGGAGCAGGTTCATCCCTTCGTTGCCCGGCATGTTCGTCCAGAACGTCCCCGGACCGCTCTGGAAGAGGCGGAGGCGCAGGTCGGGGCTGAGGTTCTCGGAGAGGGCGTAGCGCAGGAACGATTGGCCGTCCCCCTGGAAGACGTCCATCTTCAGCTTGGCCAGGCTGCTGCGGGCCGTCTCCTTGAGCTTTTCCCCCTCGGCGGCTGCCTCGCCGGTCAGCCGGTCGCGCTGCCCCTCGAGGATCGCCACTTCGGCCTGCGTCACGGCCCGCATCCGCTCGAGCTCGCCCTCGGTCGTCGCGCTGAGGTTCTCGACCTGGCTGTCGATGACGCCGACGAGGCGCTTCGTCTCCGCCTCGACCTTCTTGACCTCCAACTCGACCATCTGCTTCGCCTCCTCGACCTCGGCGTGTGTCTTGGCGGTCGCCTCCTTGGCCTTGTTGGTGAGCGTGCGCTGGGTGGCGATCTGCTTGTCGCGGATCTGCTTGAGGTATTCCTCGGGGATGTCGATGCTGCGGATGAACGCCGAATGGACGGTCACGTTCTTCTCCGCGCAGGCGAGGACGAGCTCCTTGGTGAAGTCCTCCTGGAACTTCGTCCGTTTCACCCCTTCGAGGAGATCGAGGACACCATACTCCGAACCCTTGTCGCGGCCGATGGCATGGGTCTGGAGGTCGATGACGTTCTCCTCGATCCGCGAGCGCGTGCCATATTCCGCCACCAGTCGCGGCATGTCCTCGGGGAGCACCTCCCACTCGACCGTGCAGTCGACGCTGATCGGAAACCCGCCGCGCGACGTGAACGTGATCGGCGTGCGGAGCTGGTTGTCGGCGACCTGGAGACGGTTGGTGGCGTCGTCCTTGGCGAACGTCGTCTGGAAAATGCCGACCTCCGATGGGATCACGTCATTCTCGTAGGGATTGATGTAATACAGCCCCGGCTGGAGGACCGTCGACAGGAAGCCCTTGCGATCCTCGGCCCCGGCGACGGCAGGATCTGCATCGATCACGGCATCCTCCGTCTCGCGGCCAACGAGGCGCCGTTGGACGCCGACGAACCCGACGGGAATCTCGGTCGCCGGCTTCTCCTCGACTTTGTAGCCGTGGAGGTTGATCCGGTAGCTCCCCGGCGGGAGGACGCGGCGCTGGATCCCCTGCTCTCCCTTGTCGGCGAGGACCCTTCCCGCCGGCAACGGCTCGCCGCCGAGCGCCGTCAACACCCCGACCTTCCCGGCGGCGATCGTCGTGTTGGCTTCGAGCTTGCGCTCGTAGGCGATCGGCATCACGAAATGCCATCCCTCTCCCATCACTTCCTCGAGCGGTCCCTTCTCCCCGGGCTTCGCCAGCACGTGCCCCGCCGGCAGCGGGGCGCCGTCCTTGGCGATGATCACCAGGTGCTGACCAGGGGGGACGTACTGGAAAAACGTGTTCCACGTCGTCAGAAACGCGATCAAGGTCGCCAGCGCCACCGCGGCCCAGAAACCAAGCAGCCATTTCCAACGCGCGACCCGCCGCGGGGGCCTGAATGTGATGTCCATCGTCGGTGCTCCGTGATCGGAAAGTCGTGGTCGCCGTCGCTCAGGGGGCAGGGGAGGGGGTGGGCACGGCCGGGGGTGGCTCGACCGCCGTCGCCGGCATGATCCGTGGCGGCGCCGACGTCAGCGGCTCTGGGGGCGTCTCTGCCGGCACGGCCGGCGGCAGGAGCAGCGCCGTGAACAGCCGGCCGAAGTCGCTGTCGTCGGCGGCAAAGATCTCGCCGAGTGACGGCGCCACCCGGGCGAGGACGGCGTTACGGGCAAACAGTTCCGGGCTGCCGAACCCCGCGACGCTCGTCCGTAGCGCCGCAACCTCGGCCTCGTTCTGGGCGGTGATCACCGCTGCCTCCGCCTCTGCCTTCGAGCGCACGGCCTTGGCCTGCTCCTTCGCCGCCTCGAGTTGGCTTTCGGCGACGGTGACCAGCGCCGTCAGCTTCTGCTTCTCCACTTCGAGCCGCGTCTTGGCCTGTGTCTCGGCCTGCGCGAGGCGCGTCTCGGCTTGGACGCGCTCGCGCTTCTGCAGTGCCTGCGCCTCCTGGGCCTTGAGGGCTTGTTCGTTGGTGTACTGCTTCACCATCTCCTTGTTGCGGAGCTGCTCGGCCAGTGCCGTCTCGCGGTCGGAGATCTCGCTGGCAAGCTCCGGCGGGGGCTCCATCTGACCGACCGAAATCGCCCGGATGTCGACTCCGAGTTCCTCGCACCGCGGCTTGACCGCCTCGAGGAGCGCCTGGCGGAAGCGCTCCCGGGCGTTGATCACCGTGTCACTGGTTTCGCCCGGCACGAGGATGAAGTCGGTGGCGTTGAAGTTGCTCCCTTCGAGCCTGGCGAAACCGCGGATGTGGGGGAGGACGACTTTCTGGAGGATCTCGTTGCGGGCGATGTCCTCGCGCGACTGGTCGGCCTGGTAGATGTTTCCCTCGTCGGTGATCCGGACGAGCAATTCGGCCGCTTCGTCCTTGATCACCGCATACTCCACCTGGATCCGCGGCCGGAGCGTGAACCCGTCGCGCGACGGGAACGAGATGTCGTCAAAGTCGACTTTGTGACTGCGGACCTCGATCGGAGTGATCGCCTCGACGAACGGATTGACGTAATACGTGCCGGGGGGCAGGTACGCCTGCTGAACGCCCCGAAAACCCTCCTCGGCGACGACGTAGCTCCCCTGGCGCTTGTCCCGCGGCAGGGTGCCGGGATCCTTGCCGACCTTCCGCGTCCGCACGCCGACGTACTGGGCCTTGACCTCGATCGCGTCGACGACCTGGAGGTCGTAGGCGTGGGGATTGATCGAATACGTGCCGGGCGTGAGCGGCTCGGCGACGATCCCCTTCTCCGCGTCCCCGGCGAGCAACTCGCCGGCGTCGATCCGCTCCTGCGGGATCGGCGTGCCGAACTTCCGTGTCAGCACACCACACTTCCCGGTGGGGATGTTGGTCATCTCATGGACTTCTTGCCCGAAGAACAGCGGATTGAGGAAGTGCCGCCCCGGCCCACGGGTCTCCTCGAGGACCCCCTTGTAGGACTCGTCCGGGGCGAGGATCTCGTCCGGAGGCAGGTTTTTGCCCCAGCGGTGGATGACGACGAGGAACTTCCCCGGGGGCACCTCGATTCGCTCGATCTCCCATTTCCAAGCCAGCAGCCCGAGCGCCACCGCGGCGGCCGCGACCAACGCCCAGACGATCAGTTTTCCGCCATTCATCATCGGTGTCTCCCGCTGTCCGGTCCGTCGCCGGTCCGGTCAGCCCCCTTCGTGGATCCTTTTCTTGAGCCCTTCGAGCTCGGCGTCGACCGCCGCGCGTGTCGCGCTGTCGGCGGCCGCGTCGCGCAGGACGGCGTCGGTGCCGGTGACGCCGTCGGTTTCCAGCGCCTTGCGCAGGTCGGCTTCGACCCGGCCGATGACCCGGGCGGAGATCTGCTTCTCCTCCACCATGTTCTCGGCCTTCTTCCAGTTGGCCACCGCGCTGAACGGATCGAACTCGCTGGCGATCCGGTATTGCTGCTCGACCGATTTGGCCTCGGCGAGCTGCGCCAGGAGCAGCTCGCGGCCGACCTCGTATTGCCGCAGCTGCAATTCGGCCGCGTAGAGGTTGCGGCGGATCTCGTCGATCTGCCGGGCATGGCGGGCGCGCTGCTCACGAAACGAGTCCAGCGCCTGCCGCTCGAGGGTGCTCTTGAACAGCACCCCCTTGGCCTCGAGATCGTCGCCGCGCCGGGCGGCCTCGCGGGCCTCGCCGTCGAGTGCGGCGAGGTTGGTCTCGCTCTTCACGATGTTGCGGTCGAGTGTCTCGTCGGCGGCGTGGGCCCGGGCGAGCGTCTGGTTGAGCGCCGCGACCATCTCGCGGTATTGCTTGACGACCTGCTCGATGACCTCCTCCGGCTCCTGCTTCCGCGCCCACAGTTGCGACCAGAATCGGCCGGCAACCGACCGGAACTTCGCCGGGCCGAGCGCCAGGACGGCCAGCGCCAGCGGAACGCCGATGAACAGCAGCCCCCTCAGCACGAGATACTCGAACAGACGGGGCATCACGGCCACCCTCCACCGGGCAGCCGGCCGCCGGGCCTCGACCCGCCGTCCGGCAAACCCCTCACGAGAGTGTACCCTCCAGATTGCCCCGGGGCGGCGATCGGCACACACGGCCGGACCGGCGCGACCGTGTCGTTCGCTACGACAGGATCGACGCGACCCGGTCGGCTCGTTGGCAGCGGCTGTCGCGCACCGTCGGCCGGCTGCGAAGAAGCGTCACATGTGCCTTTCGATCGCCTCACCGCGGCGACCACGAGTCATCCTCCGTCGTTCCCGGTGTCGTGCCGGTCCGCCCCCCTGCCGCGCCGAAGCGCGACAGGATGTCGGAGCGTTCGAAGCTGCCGGTGACGCACGGCTTGGCGGTGTTCGGGCGGCCGGCGACCTCGGAGCGGGTGTGCTCCGTGGCGTGGAGGACAAAGTCGATCAGTTCGCCAATCGACAGCTCGCCATCCTTCGCTCCTGGCGGGGCCGGCTCGCCGCCTGGAAGCACGAAGCCGTCGGCCGCCCCGGCGAACCCCCGCGCGACGGCCAGCGTGAACGGATTGACCAGCTCGCCGTCCTTGCCGATCGGCCCCGACTCGAGGTCGGCGTTTTGCGACGTCAGGACGACGAGATTCCGCCCCTCGGTCGTCCGCCGCTGCCGCCACCGCGGGGCCACCGCGTCCGACTCGAGATGGTCGACGAGCCCCCCGGCGTAGCACGACATCGTCAGCACGACGACCGTCCGCGCGGGGATCGCCAGGATCGCCTCGGCGTACCGGTCCCAGAGGAGCGTGCCCTCGTGGGCGGTCCGCCGCACGGGGAGGTCGACGACGATCCCGCCGAGCGGCTGTGCGTCTTCGAAGCCGGCCTTGCGACCATGGCTGTGGGTGTAGATCACGACCGTGTCGTCCGGTCCGGCCGTGGCCGCCAGCGCCTCCAATCGCTTCCGGAAGATCTCCCCCGTGACCGTCTCCGTGACGCCACCCCGACGAAACTGCTCGGGGGTGATCACACCCTCGGCGAGGGCGTCGACGACAGCCCCGGGAAACGCCACGGACACCGCCTCGTGAATCGCCTCGACGGCGGCGATCCCGCGCCGTTGCATTCCGGGCGGATCGATGACCCGCGGCTTGGCCACGAGCAGGACCCACGTCCGGGGCATGGCCGGTGCGTCGGCGGCCCATGCCGTCATGCCGACGGCCACGGCGACAAGCGCGAGCCCCGCAATGATCGCAGGCCGGTGTCGGAAGAATCGACTCATGTCAGGCCCTCGCGGTTGCCCGCCGCCGCACCCGTCGCAGCACGCACGATGTCACGACCGGGATCCAGATCGGCTCGTCACCCGGCCTTCGCGATCGACATGTCGTGACGCGATGCCTCCAGCCGATCGATCCGCGCTTCGAGCGCGGCGATTGCTCGCGCGTCGCGCTTCGCGTCATTCGCGATCATCCACAACGCCGCCGGGAGGAAGCAATAAAACGGCAGTGCCAGCGGATTGCTCGGCCCACCGGCGGCGATCTCGCCGCCGAGCATCATCAGGCACAGCACCGCGGCGAACACCACCGGCTTGGGCGGATTCCACTCGTGTGGTCGTGTCATGGCTGTTCCCCGAGGTCTGCCCGATCCCGTTCCCGCCTGGCATTGGCAGCGAATTCGAAGGTCATCCTACGATCCCACCGCGACTGTCACCATATGCGACTATCCGCCACGTCGTCTGATCCAGACCGCCGGATTTCATCGCGGGTCAACTGCACTGCTCCGTTCGGGGTTACGCCTTTTTTGTGTCTGACTCTCCGTTTCTTGGCCGCCCTCCGCCGCAAGGAACGCAAGCACATCTCGCACAACGTCCGCAACGACTTTTTCATCCGCCCCTTTACCCCAGCGGTCGCCACCGCCGCCAAAATAGAAACCGTGACCGAAGCCGGGGTATTCGCGATACTCGACCCGCACCCCCGCCTCCTTCATGAGCGGCACGATGATCGGCCCGTTGAGCTTCCGAAGATCATGCTGGTCGCCGTGGAGGATGAGCACGGGAGCACGGAGCGTCGCGAGCTTCTTCTGGGTCTGTTCACGCAGCTCCGGCGTGAAGAACCGCTCCGGGCTCGCCATCATCTCCAGCCGCGGTCCGTAGTCGCCGGTGGTGAGCATGCCGGTGTAGAGCACCGTCGCCGGTTCGCCAGCCACCACGGCCCACACCTCCGCGTCGCCGCCAAGCTCGAGTGCAATGCTGCCGCCACCGCTGCCGCCGTACAGGGCGATCCGCCGGGGGTCGACACCGGGCAGCCGCGCCGTCGCACGCACAACCGCCCGCCCGTCCTCGACCGGCCCGCGCGACTGGATGTCTTTCTCGTAGGTACGAAACGTGGCCATCACCACGGCATGGCCGGCGGCGAGGAACCGCGTGATGACGGGATTGGCCGTGAGGTGCCGGCGCAGGGCGGCCTCGGGAAACTCCGTCAGGCCGCCGTGGATGAAGACGATCGCCGGCACAGAGTCGTCACCCTGTGGCCGCCGCCACCACGCCCGGACGGGCCGACCGTCGGCGGCCTCCGCCTCGATCGTGCGCACCGGGCACTCGGACTCTGGGATCGTCACCGGTGGCACCGGCCAGTGGATCA
>VGZO01000091.1 GCA_016872555.1 Planctomycetota bacterium | reverse complement strand
CACGATCGCCGATCCCGATCCCGTCGCCTGGAGCACCGACGAGGTCGTGCTCGTGTACGACGTTACCCCGGGGAACGTCAGCACCGCACCGCCGGTCGCGTACACGCTCGCGCCGTCGAGATTCGCGGCCCCCGATGCGGTAAACACCGCGCCAGTCGAGGCGCTGATCGAGGCACCGGACGACAGTGCCAACTCGCCAGTCACCTGGGACGACGACGACGTGACAGTCAGCGAGCCGCTCGAGGTAATCCCAAGCCCTTCCGCCGAATTGATGCTGCGGACGACAGTCGATTGCGTAATCAGAATGCGAATCTCACCGAGGAGATCGGGGATCACGACGTCGTCGGTTGGGGCAGGCAGCACATCCGCCGACCAGTTGGCCGCGTCTTGCCAATTCAGGGTGCCGGCGCCGCCATCCCAGCCCACGGTACTCAGCAACCGGCGGTCCTCGAGCCGAAACTCGTGACCGAGGTGACTGAACAATCGGCGCGACCCCTTCCCGCGCGCGCGATGAGAGCGGTGCCGCGGATTCAAGAACCGTTTTGGGAACCGCAGTTCCATGGATCTACCCTCAGTTCCTCGCGAAGTCGTTTGGGAGCCCATCCCCCCTTCTTTTTCATGGCGAAAAACCGAGCTGAAACACGCCACGGGATTCTGAATGCTCATTTTCCCGTTGAATTGAGCCTTTTTTCGGAGAGACCCCGCCGTCGCATAATGCGACAAGTGTCATGCAGCGGCGACGTGGTAGCGACTGATTGAAAGGGCTGTGTTCGGCATGGCTTTGCGCTCGACCGCAAGTCACCCTCCCCGGATAGGCCGCTCCTGCCGTTCGCCGCACGACTCCTGAATGGAAGCCGAACGTCACCATGTTTGACCGATTGCATTACCTCGACGCGATCCGTCCCGCGATGACATCGCGACCGCCGAGCACACCCCGCCCCCGACCCCCGCGGTCCCTTTGACGCCGACGGACAAGCGCGGTAGGTTCCCCCGAAAAGAGGGAGACCTGCCATGCGGCGTTCGATCCGGCGGCGGCGTGCGGCACGACGAAGCGCGGGCCTCGCGGCGGGGGAGTCGCTCGAACCGCGGCTCGCGCTGGCGGCGAGCGCCGGGACCGCCCTGGCTGGCGTGTGGCGGATCGGCGGTGATGCCACGGCAGGCAAGCCCGACGACACGATCGTCGTCGAACGCAATCCTGTCGGTGCCGGGCAGCTCCGCGCGGTCGTCAATGGCGTGGTCGTCGGCACCCGGCCCGAGACGGCCGTGGCGCGGATCATCGTCAATGGCGGCCGCGGCAACGACTCGATCCGGATCCATGTCCCGGGCAACACCCGGCTGTCCTGCACGCTCACGGGTGGCCCGGGCAACGACACGATCGTCGGCGGCGATGGCGCCGACTTTATCGATGGCGGCGCCGGGGACGACAGGATCAACGGTGGCTCCGGCGACGACACGATCGAGGGGGGCCCGGGCGCCGATTCGCTCGTCGGCGGCCTCGGCAACGACGCGCTCGGTGGTGGCGGTGGCCGCGATACCCTCCGCGGCGGGGCCGGCCGCAATTCGCTCGACGGCGGTGCCGGGATCGACGCGATCTACGGCACGGCAGGTGTCGATCGGGTGAAGCTCGACTCGGGCGAACGGCTGATCGGCAACGAGAGCACCAATCCGCTCGAGCGGATCGACGACCTCGGCAAGCTCGAAGGGTGGTACGTCGCCGCGGCGATGGCCCAGTGGGGCAGCATGCTCGGCAAGGAGACCGGATGGTGGTGGGGCCAGACCGTCAAGGCCTTCAGTGACGGGCAAGTGGCTTCCGCTTCCGACTCGTCGTCCGGAGCGGACGCTCCCGACTTCACCGGCACCAACAACCAGGTGGCCGGTGTCGACGAGACCGACACCGTCAAGACCGACGGCAAGAATCTCTACGTGATCGCCGGTGACGGCGTCGACATCCTCGACGTGTCGGCCGCCGGGAAGCTGGCGGCGGTCTCGCACGTGACCACGCCGGGCGACGAGCAGGCGCTGTTTCTCCACGGCACGCGGCTCACGGTGATCTCGCAGGAGAGCCGCTGGGAGCCGATGGTCGACGACGGCTCGACGACCGTCGGCCGATTCGCCGGCTGGTGGAACTACCGCTGGCAGTCGCAGGTCTGCGTGACGGTGGTCGACGTCTCGGCGCCCGGGCAGCCGGCGATTCTCGAGACGACGCGGATTGACGGCGCGTTCGTCGATGGCCGGGCGATCGGCGACCGCGTGATCGTGGTCATGCAAGACAGCTTCGCGATCCCGGCGCCGGCGATCATCCCGCTCCTGGCGCAACCGGTCGCGGGGGGCAGCACGCCTGCCACGCCGGGAGGTGGCGGAGCGGCCGTGGCTGCGATCGCCTTCGACCCGGGATTCAATGCACATGTCGGCGACGGCACCCGCTATGTCTACGAAGACGCGGCCGCCTACCGGGCGCGACTCGAGCGGGCGTGGGACCGGACGGCGATCCCGGGCTACACGGTGACCGTGGCCGGCGGATCGAGCAGCGGCGACGTGGCGGTGCCGGGGCGCACCTACCTGCCGGTCACGCCGCGGGACACCGGCATGCTGTCGGTCGTGTCGTTCGACGTGGACGACGCCGTGCCGGGACCGTCATCGACCACGGCCGTCGCCGGCTGCTCCGGGCAGGTGTATGCATCCGCGTCGAGCTTGTATGTCTGGTCGACCAACTACGGGGCCTGGTGGGATACTTTCGACACCACCTGGACGACGAACATCTACAAATTCGACCTCGCGGGCGATGCCGTGCCGCTGGTGGCGGTCGGCGCCGTGCCGGGGATGGCGATCAACCAGTTTGCCCTCGACGAGACGGCCGCCGGACTGCTCCGCGTGGCCACGACGGCCGGGTGGGGCGACGCGGCGTCGAGCGGCGTGTTCGTCGTGGCGGCCACGGCGGGAGGCAACCTCCGCACGGTGGGGAGCGTGACGGGGCTCGCGCCGGGCGAGCGGATCTACTCGGTGCGGTTCATCGGCGACCGCGGCTACGTGAGCACGTTCCGGGAGGTCGATCCGCTGTTCGTGATCGACCTCGCGCGGCCGACCGCGCCGCGCGTCGTCGGCCAACTCAAGATTCCGGGCTTTTCGTCCTACCTCCATCCGCTCGCCGACGGCCGGCTGCTCGGCATCGGGCGCGATGTCGATCCGGTGACCGGCCAGGTGCTCGGCCTGCAGCTTTCGATCTTCGACGTGTCGAACCCGGCGAATCCGCGGCGGACGGCGACCTACACCTTTCCCGGCAACGGGTGGAGCTCCTGGTCGGCGGCCCTGTGGGATCACCGGGCGTTTGGATGGTTCGCGAAGCAGGGGATCCTTGCCATCCCGGTGCAGGAGCAGCAGGCCAACTGGTGGGCGAGAGGCGCGACCGATCTGGTCGTCTTCAAAGTCGATCCCGGTCGGGGGGCCGACGCCTTCACGAACCTCGGTCGGATCGACCATGCCGACGACGTCAGCCGCAGCGTGCGGGTGGGGGAGTATCTGTACTCCGTCTCGCGGGGCGAGGTGCGCGTGCACCGGATCGACGACCCGGCGACGGAGCTCGGCCGCGTGATGCTCACCGCGGCCGACGACATGCCATGGTGGAGCTGGCGTGCGATCATGGTGCGGTAGGGGATCGCCGTGCTCGAATCGCTCCGCGACGAACGCCCCTGACGCTCACGGCAGCGGCAGGCCGCTTCCCTCAAAGGTCGGCGGAAACCCGCGCCCCACGCCCGACGAGAGCACCGCCCGGGCGATCGCGTCGGACCGGGCCTGGTCGCGCTTCCGACGGAGCGTCTCCCGGTCGGCCGACAGCAGCCGTGCCGCCACGCCGACCACCGCCGGACAGGCCATCGACGTGCCGCTCATCGGCGCCAGGCCCCCCGGCACCGTCGAGACCACGCCCACGCCGGGACCGGTGAGATCGATCTCCGTGCCGACGTTGGAAAACCCGGCGATGAACTCGCGCGGGTCGGTGCCGAACGGCTCGCGGACATCGGCATCCTCCATCGCCCCGCGCGGGAAGGTGCCCTTCACCCCCAGTGCCGACACCGCCACGCAGGCCGGCTCCGCCGCCGGAAACTCGACCGGCGCCCGCTCGGCATTCCCCGCCGCCGCGATCACCAGCGTGCCGGACGCGCGGGCATCCTGGATCGCCGCCGCGATCGCCGGGTCGCGCACGCCGCCGCCGAGGCTGAGATTCACCAGGTCGCAGCCGTCGGCCACGGCGCGGTCGAGCGCCTTGAGGATCGCGAAATTGCTCGCCATCGGCCCGTCCTTGCCGAACACCCGGTAGGAGCGGAGCGTGACTCCCGGCGCCAGGCCGCGGACCCCGTCGGGCGCCCCGCCGCGCGACGCGATGATCCCCGCCACGTGCGTGCCATGGCCGGCGCCGTTGTCGGCGATGTCGGCCGGATCCTCGCCGAGGACGGTGTTCGAGCCGCCGGCGACGACGAGATCGGGATGGGGGCCGACGCCGGTGTCGATCACCCCGACGGTCACGCCGTCGCCAACGGCGAGGTCGGCGCTGCCGTAGTAGTGGCGCAGGCAGTCGGGCTCGGCCGGATCGAGCCGGGAGAGGCGGACGACGATGTCGGTGCCCTTGCGGACCATGACGTTCTTGCGGAAGCCGCCCCACCAGCCCGGCGGGGCGTAGACGTAGATCCGCTCGATCCGCTTGGCGGTGCCGAGGGCCACCTCGGCGATGCCGTCGGCCTTTGTGCGCGCCTCGCCGCCGACGGCGCTGCCGACGTCGGTAAACGCCACCACCGTCGCGCCGCGGATCGGCGCGCCACCCGAGCGGGCGACGACGGCGACGCGCGTCTTGCCCGCCGTGGTGGCGCGCGGGGCGGCGACACTGGCGGCGTAGCGCACGTGGGCCGATCGGAAGAACACCTCGGGCACGATCCGCAGGCCCGGCTCGCGGGCGCGGAGGTTGGCGGCTGCCTCGGGAGACATCTCGAGGAGCTTGGGGCCGTTTTCGGCGACGCTGTCGAGGACGCGGATATCACACTCGACGCGGCCGCGCCGCATCCCGCAGCTGGCGGCGAATTTCCGCGCCGCGGAGGCACTCGTCAGCCCGCCGAGCTGGGCGAGGATGTCGCGGACGGCATCGGCCCCCGCCCGCGTTCCGGTCGGCGGGAGGACGACGAACCGCACCGGCGCCGACTCGTCAGCCATGGTGTCCCTTCCCGGTCGCCGCCGGCATCCACGAGGGCCTCGTCGTCTCCGAGCCAATCCGCCGTACAAGTGTGCGCCCTGGTGCCGGAAGGGCAAACCGTGGCGATTGCCGGAGACGCACGGCGCTGGGATACTTCGAAAACCGGAGGATTCCCCACGTCCCAAACCGTCCGGAAGCGCGCCGCCCACCATGCAACGCTTCGTCCTCCGCTTCACCGGGCAGGGTGCGGCGCCAGCGGCCGATCTGGCGCGGATCAGCGCCACGTCGGGGGTGTCGGTGATCGACGCCACGTCGCGGATGGTGCTGGTCGAGGCGTCCGGCGCCACCAGCGGGCGGCTGGCCGACTCCCTCGACGGCTGGATCTGCGTGCCCGAGCAGGGCCTCGGCCAGCCCGACCCCCGGCCGCGGCCGATCCGATCCCCCGAGACGAAGCCGAAGCCGCCGGGGCGCTCATCCGCACCGCGCGGAACGCGCGGCGACCGCCGCGGCGGGCGTTCAAAGCCGGGGGGCGAGCGGTGAGAAGAGGATGGTCAACGGCGGAATCGCAAGCGGTGGCCGGGCGGCGATCCATCGATACGGCCATCCCCATGGAGATCGCAGATCCGTGCGAAACTCAGCCGTCCGGCTTGATCATCGCCGCGAGCGTTCGCGCATCCAGAAAGAGCCGATAGGGGTGGCCGGGGAGTTCCGCGAAATCCCATCGCTCGTAGAAAGCCTTCGCACGGTCGTTCACGCAGTCGAGGATGACCGCCACGAACGCGAATGTCTGTCCCGCGTCATGGCAGTCGCGCAAGGCATGCGCGAGAAGCATGCCGCCAATGCCTCGGCTCTGGTGCCTGGTGTGGACGCCGAGCCAGGCGAGCACCGCCACAGGCAGCCCCCGGCGGGGCAGCTGGCGGACGATCGCCGGAGGGAGGTCGCCGAAATCGATCTGTCCCGTTGCCAGCGTGTAGAAGCCGGCGATGCTGCCCTCGGCATCGACGAGCACTTTCGTGGCTGAAAGCCGCTTGGACTGATGCTGGAAAGCCTTTGTTCGCAACCAATCGTTGACCGGTTTCTCCCCGCAGTCGAAAAGCCGACGTGGGTGCGTCTGTCGCACCGGCTCGAGCACCCACCCGTTCGAAAACGCCCCGACGGTCACCGCTCGCCACGCATCATCGCCCCCAGTCGCTGCTGAGCCGGCGTCGGCTTCACGGGAGCCTGGAGTGCCTGCCAGAAGGCGAGTTGCTCCTCTGGGCTGAGCAGGATGGTTTGCTCGCGGGCGCTCGCGACCTCTCGCCGAGCCTGGGAGACCGTCACCGTCCGCACGTAGTCGCTGACGCTGATCCGCCGCAACTGGGCCGCGGCAGTGAGGGCGTGCTTGCTCTCAGGATCAAGCCGCACCATGAGCGCGCTTGCGTTCAACGGCTTCGCTCGCGCTTTTTTCGCCATGCTCCGTGCTCCGGAGGACTGTCCTTGTACTCGGCACCATTGTATTGCGTTTCGCCGTACAGCCAAACCGCAGCGACTTCTGGCGCGCCCGGATCGGCCCCGGGATCCCGTATGTGTTCGCCTACCACACGTTTCTTGTCGAATTCGCGGAGCGGCCGCCCCGTTCCATGTTTCGGCCGAACCCGGGCAAGTGCCACGCCTGCGACTGGTTTCCAGCGACGCGCCTGCCGCATGCCGTGCATTGGGGAGTGAGGTGGTCGGTCAGGCGGTTGGGTCTGCTCTCGCCGGGCGTCACTTGGAAGGTCGTCGGCCGCTTCTTCACGGCAGCCTTGATGTCCTGTGTGCCGCTCATCGGCGTTGCTTCAGAAAATCGAGTGCTGCTCGAGGTGTCACGATCGCGATGCCCTCGTGCCGCCCAATCGGCAAAAAGATGCGAGCGATCCCCGGTGATCACCAGCGATGCATGTGCAGCGACCGCCAGCGCGAGGACGTGATCATCATCACAGTCCGCGACCACGACGGGAGCCACGGTGACCGGAGTCACTGTCGCCGTGATCTCACGATACCGGGAGATCAACTCCTCCGTCCTGCCCGTTGCACGGACGCGCTCAGCGAGTTGCGGGCGCTGCAACACCCTCTCCAATTCAGTGATGAGCTCGGGGCTCACCGCCGCGACGACCCAGGGCTCTGCCGCTACGAGCTCCAGAAGTGCCCTGGGTACCCCATCCCACAACAAGGCGGCGACGACGACGTTTGTGTCGAGAACGACCGTGGTGAGCTCACCCGAAACGCGAGCCATCATCGCGTTTGTCGTTCGCGCCGCAATTCCGCGCGGCAGTGCTTCACCTCATCGACGATCTGCTGCTCGATCTCGGGGGTCAGGTCAGCCGGTGGCATGGTGCGCCAGACCTGTTGCAGATCATGGAGTGCTCGGCTTCGCAGTTGCTGCCGCAGCATGCCCTGAATTGCATCGGGGTCGAGCAATCCGGCATCACGGGCGGCTTGCGCCAAGTCATTCGGAAGCGATATCTGAATCGTCGTCATAGAAGCCCCTGCTCTCTACTACCCTGTCGCCACCAGGCCCGCACGATGCTGAAACGGCTCAGGCCACGAGTCGCGTTGATCGTTCGCTGCGACGGATTGCAACCCAACAGACGCGATACTACACGTCCGTACACTCACGCGTCAAGGCCCGGAGGATAGCCCGGCAAATGTCACGTCCGCGAAGGTCTCCGGGCTGATGAGCGACTCGTGAGCCTCGGGGAGAGCGGCCTGGGCGTCCGGAGGCGGTTTCCCGAAACACCGAAACGCCGCTCACTCCCTGCTGCGATGGCGAGTTTCTCGCCTCGGCGCAGACCGTCTTCCAGTCCGCCACTCCTGGGCTTTGATGCCTCGCGTCCGGCACCGGTCATCCCCGGAAAAGAGTCCTGACACCTTTTCCGTCCGCCGGAGAGGACAAGAGCCGAATCCGCCGCGGCAACGCCCCCGAAATCGCCGGCGCCTTTCGGAGGCTGGCGCTCTCGATTCTCAAGCGAGACACTTCCGTGAAAAATTGCTCGATTCGGGGC
>VGZO01000090.1 GCA_016872555.1 Planctomycetota bacterium | reverse complement strand
AGATAGCCCCAGCGTGGCATTGCGACGTGTTGAAGACAGCCCCAGCGTGGCATCGCGACGGGCTTGATCACGAATCGTCGCGCAACGCCTGCAGCGGCACCAGCGACCCGATCGACAGCATGGCCTCGGGAAACGCCAGGCTGGCGATCATGCCGTCGGCGGGTACGACGCGCGTCAGCGCATAGCCCTCGGCCGAGGGCTCCCGGAAGACGTGCACGGTCCGGGTCCGCGCGTCGATCACCCATGCCTCGGGGATGCCGTGCCGCCCGTACAGCGGCACCTTGATACCGAGGTCATACGCGAGGCTCGACTCGGCCACCTCGACGACCAACAGCACGTCGGTGGCACGCGGATGGGCGGCCGCGTACCAGTCGGACCGTGGTGACAACAGCGCGATGTCGGGCTGCGGCTCGCTGGCACGGTCGAGGTGCAGCGGATCGCCGACGGCGACCAGCGCCCGGTCGCCAGCAGCCTCCGCGAGCCGGCGCGACAGCGCCCTGACCAGCGCCGCATGGAGGCTGCCGATCGGCGACATGTCGAGGACCTCCCCGGCCACCAGTTCGACCCGGGTCTCGGGGCCGAAGATCCCGACGGCGGCCATCTGGTGATAGTCGTCGACCGTGATCCGGTGACGGATCACCAGTTCGTCCGGAAGCGTGGCCATCGATGCGGTTTCCCCTGGTGCGGCCCGGAAGCAACCGGCCCGACACCATGATACCCGGCCGCTCGGCCGCTCCGCCGCCGTCAATAGTCGGCACCGCTCTCGTCGCTCACCACCGGCACCGCCGCCAGCGGTTTCGGCTTGTGGCGCACCGTCCGCGCGAGGTTCTCCTCGCGGAGCCGCTCGACCGCCGCCTCGAGACTCATCGCCCCGAGGTCACCGTCGAGCCGGTCGCGGAGGCTGACCGTGCCGGCCGCCTCGTCGCGCGGGCCGCAGACGACCATCATCGGGATCAGCTCGAGCTGCGCGGTGCGGATCTTGGCGCCGAGCTTCTCGGCCGCCAGGTCGAGCCCCGTGCGCAGGCCCGCTGCCGTGAGCCGCGCCTGGACCCCCTTGGCGTAGGCCTCGCTCTTCTCGCTCACCGGGATCACGCGCACCTGCTCGGGCGCCAGCCACAGCGGGAAGGCGCCGGCGAAGTGCTCGATCAGCACGCCGACGAACCGCTCCAGGCTCCCCAGCGGCGCCCGATGGATCATCACCGGCTTGTGGCGGCCGTTGTCGGCGCCGACGTATTCGCAGTCGAAGCGCTCGGCGCTGGGGAGGTTGTAGTCGAGCTGGACCGTGCCGAGCTGCCACTTGCGGCCGAGCGAATCGTGGATCACGAAGTCGATCTTCGGTCCGTAAAACGCCGCCTCCCCCGGCTCCGGCTCGCAGCCGGGGAGGTTCATCCGCCGGGCGACGCGCTCGATCGCCCCCTCGGCCTCGGCCCAGCGCTCGGGGGGCCCGACGTATTTGTCGCTGTTCGGATCGCGGAACCCGAGGCGGACGGCGAAGTTCTCGAACGCCAGGCTGCCGAGGACTTTGAGCGTGAAGTCGATGCAGCCCTCGATCTCCCCCTCGACCTGCTCCGGCGTGCAGAAGATGTGGGCGTCGTCCTGGGTGAAGCCGCGGACGCGCGTCAGGCCGCCGAGCTCCCCCGACTGCTCGTAGCGATAGACGGTGCCGAACTCCGCCAGGCGCAGCGGCAGGTCCTTGTAGCTCCGCGGCCGAGCCTTGTAGATCATCGTGTGGTGCGGGCAGTTCATCGGCTTCAAGAGATACTGCTCGTCCTCGTGCATCACGATCGGCTTGAACTGGCTGTCGGCGTAGTAGGGATAGTGGCCGGAGGTCTTGTAGAGGTCGATCTTGCCGATGTGCGGCGTGTACACCGCCTGGTAGCCGCGCGCGGCGAGCTCTTCGCGGACGAACGCCTCGAGCGTGGCCCGGACCGTCGCCCCCTTGGGCATCCACAGGATCAGACCCGAGCCGACAAGCGCGCTGGTCGTGAACAGCTCGAGCTGCTTGCCGAGGACGCGGTGGTCGCGCTTCCGCGCCTCCTCCAGCCGCGCCAGGTGGGCGTCGAGGTCGGCCTGGCTGAACCACGCGGTGCCGTAGAGGCGCTGGAGCTGGGCGTTGTTCGCATCCCCCTTCCAGTAGGCGCCGGCGATGCTCGTGAGCTTGAAGGCGCCGATGCAGCCGGGGGAGGTGACGTGCGGCCCGCGGCACAGGTCGACGAACTCCCCCTGCCGGTAGAACGACAGCGTCGGGTGTTCGGCCAGACCGGTCTCGATGTGCTCCGCCTTGAGCGGCTGGTTGATGCCGCGGACGATCTTCGCCGCCTCGTCGCGCGGCACCTCGACGCGCTCGAAGGCCTCGTCGGCGGCGATGATCCGCCGCATCTCCTCCTCGATCCGCGGCAGGTCGTCCTCCGTGATCGGCTCGGGGGCGCGCATGTCGTAGTAAAAGCCCTCGCCGGTCGTCGGCCCGAAGGCCAGCTCGACGCCGGGGAAGAGGCGCATCACCGCCCGGGCCATGACGTGGGCCGCCGAGTGGCGCATCACCGGCAGGGCGCGCGGGTCGCCGGCACGGAGCCATTCGAGCGTCGCCTCCCCCGCCTCCGGCAGGCGCGCGTCGAGGCCGACCGGCTTGCCGTCGAGGAGGGCCGCGATCGGCGCCCCCTTTTTCCCGGTGCCGGCGGAGACGAGGTCGGCGAGGCGGGCGTGCGGGGCGGCGTCGTGGAGGGCGCCATCGGCGAAACGGACGGTGGGCATGGCAATGGGGCTGGGGAGGCTGGGGCGACAACGACACGTCTCACGGCCACCGGCGGCCGAAAACCGGCGGCAGTATCCCCGCCGCCGCCGTCGCCCCACAAGGGCGGTCGGGCCGCCGCGCCGCGGGCGCCGTCGGTATTTTCCCGTCGCCGGCCGGTTGCTACCGTCCGCCCCCCGCGCCGTCGTCCCTCTCCCCGCCCTCCGCCCGAGGTCCCACGCATGCTCCGTGCTTCTCGTCGCGCGCCGCCGCGCCACACCGGCCTGGTGGCCGCCGCCCTGCTGGCCAGCGCCGCCGCGGCGCTGGCCGAGCCGGTCGGCCCCCTCGCCGAGCCCGACCGGCTCGTCATCCGGGGGCTGACCGCGATCGACCCGGAGCGGTTGCGGCGGCCGCTCACCACCGACGACGAGCTGGTGTGGCTCACCCGTCCGACGGCCAGCCGCGAGGCATTCCTCAAGGCGCTCGCGCGGAAGGCCGAGCAGACGCTGCGCCGCGCCGGTTTTCCCGCCGCCGCCGTCACCGCCGCCGCCGAGGAGATTGACGGCCGGCAGCACGCCGTGCTCGCCGTCACCGAGGGACCGCGCGTTGAGGCCGGCACCGTGACGGTGACCGGCTTGGCCGACGACGCCGCGGCGCGGCTGGTGGCGTTTCTCACCACCCCCCTGCCCCCCGCCGACGCCCTCCCGGCTCCCGCCGACCCGGCCGCGCCGTCGGCCCCCGCGCGGTGGCTCGATGCCGAAGGCCGCACGGCCGCTCCAGAGGACCCCATCTGGCCCGCCTCCGGCCCCGCCCCCTGCGACGAGGCCACGCTCCGCCGCGCCCGCGCCGCGGTGATCCGCTTCCTCCGCGATGAAGGCCACCTCGGCCTCGAGCCGCCGACGGCGCGCCGCTCCGCCGCCGCCAGCGTCTGGTCGCTGGCGTTCGGCGGCAAACCGGCGGGCGACGGCCCGGTCGGCGTGGCCGTCGAGACGGGAGAGGACGGGGCGACGCTGGCCGTCTCGGTGAGCACGCTGCCGCCGCCGGTCCGTCTCACGCGCGTCGAGGTCCTCCCCGGAGCGACGACCAAGCACGACGAGCTGGCGAAGTTCCTCGGGATCACGATCGGGGCGGCGGTGACCGACCGCGACCGCCGCGAGTGGGATCGGCGCCTGCGCCTCTCGGGGCGCTTCCTCCGCCACTCGGTCGAGCTGCGCGGCGATCCGATCGATCCGACGGCGGTCGCGGCCCGGTTCGAGCTCGACGAGTACCCGCCGATGATGCCGCTGTCGCGGGCGCTGTCGCGCGAGGAGGAGACGCTGCTCCGCGGGCGCGGGTGGCTCACCGCCGCGCTCGCCGACGGCACCGACCTGGTCTGCGACCTGGCGCTGACCACGGCCGAGGAGGTGCCCAGCGCCGCGCCTCCCCACGCCCGCCTCGTGATCTCGGGGACGACCGGTTTCGCCCTCGCCGCGCCGGCCGAGGGAGCGGATGCCTGCGGGCTGGTCGTCCTCGACGACATGGTCCGCGTCCTGCCCCCCGGCGGCGCCGGGAGATTCGACATCCCACTGCCGCTGGCCGGCCGGGCGACCGCGTCGGTGGCGCTGTCGCTCGCCAAGGCGAAGCCTGCGCCCGGCGGCGCGGCAGCGCCGCGGCCGTTCACGCGCACCCTCGCCCTGGGCATGGGATTCAGTGCCGGCGGCACCGGCGTCCGCCCCGGCTTCGGCCTCGAGGTCCGCCTCGAACCGGTCGCCTGGCTGGCCCTGCTCCACGAGGGAGCGCCGACGGTGCGCTGGGAGGGGGACGAGCTGGTCGTCACCGACGACGACGGCTTCGTCAGCCGGTTCGACGGCAGCACCGGCCGCCCCGTGTCGGTGGTCACCCGGCAGGCGCGCCTCGCGCTCACCGCCCGCCCGGGGGCGCTCGCCGAAGACGTCGAGCGGCTCACCGCCGCCGCCGGGCCGAACCGCGCCGACGCCGCGCGCCCGCTGTCGACCGCCGTCGCGTTCCTCGTCTCCGACGAAGTCGCCACCGCCTGCCACCGCCTCGTCGCCACGTTCGGGATCGCCGGTGACGACCGGGCCGACTGGGAGCGGGCGGCGCGCGCCGTGGCCGGTGCGGCGCACAGGTGCCTCGACGACGAGGCGCTGGCACGCTGCGACCGGCAGCTCGCCGCCTGGATTGCCGCCACCACGACGACGGCCGACGACGACGATCTCGTCGTGCCGCCGGGCGAACCGGCCGGCGAGGGGCAGGCGGCGGTGACGCGCCAGGCGGCGGCGCTGGTCTGGCGGCTCTCCGAGCGCGCCTGGGGGCGCGACGCCTGGCCGACGGCGCTGGTCCGCGCGGGGGCCTGCGCCGCCGTTGGCAGCCCGGCGGTGCTCGAGGAGGTGACGCTGTTCATGGGGGCCAAGGAGCACGGGCCGATCGCCCATGCCGTCGCCGCCACGCTGTGCCCGATGCCACCGCTGGCGGCGACGCTCGCCCGGCGCGGCCAGGAGCGGCTCTCGATGGTCGCCTTCCACACCGACTGCTATCCGCTGACGGCGGTCCTCGGCCCGGCGGGCCTCGAGGACGTCCTCGTCTCGGTGCTCCGCGGGATCGACGACGAGGCGACGCGCGACCTGGGGACGGTGCTGGCCGGCGACGCGACGCTGCTGGTGCCCCTTGTCGAGCGCCTCCGCGCGTTTCCCAGCCACCGCGACGCCCTCGTCGGCCTGCAGCAATCGCTCGACGCCTGGTGGCTGTCGTCCCTCAACGACGTCGTCGCCCGTCGCCTGGCGGCGATCGCCACGCCCCACACTGCCGCGGCCCCGGCCGACGAGCCGGTGACGAAGTGATCGGTGCCGGATGCGGCCGACGGCGACCTGGGAAACCCTTGGCGTTTCCCGCGGTCGCCTGAGTGGACACTGGCCTCAGAGGGCTTTGTCCACGGACATTCAGAGCAACTGCGACAGAAACGTCCGCGCCGGCACGACGAGCGGCCCCCCCGGCCGCGCGAAGCAATCGGCAGCCACGTCGTCGGCTTCGATCACGACCTGGAACGCATGCGGGGCGCCGAGCTGCTCCTGAAAATGGCGCAGCGAGCCCCGCAACTCCATGCCGGAATGCTTGACCTCGACGAGGAACCATGGGCGTCCGTCACGGACGACGACGAAGTCGACCTCGCGCCGCTCCTTGTCGCGGAGGTAAGCCAGCTGGAACTCGCCGAGGCCGAGATCGGTCCAGCCCTCGACGGCCTTGAGGAGGTGGCAGCCGACGAACGTCTCGGCGCGCTTGCCGAGGTCGGTAACTTTCGACCAGTCGCGAAGATACCACTTCGGCTCCTTGCGGAGGCTCCGCGCCACGTTGGCATGCCAGGGCTGGAGCGTGAACCCGAGGTAGAACCCCGCGAGCGTCCCGACCCAACGGCGCGCCGTGTCGACCGAGACGCCGAGCAGCCCTGCCAGCGTGCTGAACACGACTTGGTCCCCGGAATGCGCCTCCAGGTGTCGGACGAGGATCTCGATCCTTCCCAATTCGTGGACCCGCGTCAGGTCGCGAATGTCCTCGCGGACGAGCTGCTGGCGACGCAGTGCCGCCCAGCGCCGCGTGAACCGCGGGTCGCGCTTCAGGAACGGTTCCGGGAAGCCACCGTGCTCCCACAGCGCCCGCCACTCGGCCGCAGGAATGCGGCGGGGCGGGCGGATCACGCGCCGTTCGTCGGGGAGCCGCGGATCGGCGATCTCGGCGACCGAAAACGGATGGAGGCGGTAGAGCAAGTATCGCCCCATCAGGCTGTCGCCGCCGTGGCGGTAGATGTCGAGCCGCGAGCTGCCCGTCACGAGCAACCGCAGACGCTCGCCATGCGTGTCGAAGACCCCCTTGAGAAACCCTTTCCAGCCGCCGAACTTGTGGATTTCGTCGACGAGCACCACCAGCGCGTCGGAGCGGAGGCGTTCGAGCGCCAGGTGCCGCGCCGTCGCGGCAGGCCCGGCGAGAATCACGGCGCGGTCGTCGGCGTTGTCCCAGTTGAGGACCGCTTCGGCCCGGCGGCGGCAGGCGGTGGTCTTCCCCACCTGACGCGGCCCGGCCACGAACGCCATCTGCCGGTCGCGGGCGAGATGCCAGTCGAGGACGGCGTCGTAGAGCCGCGGGCGTGCCGCGGGCGAACGGATGCGGGAGGCCTTCGAAGCCATCCGACCATTCTTCGATCGATCGTAAAATGGTCAAGACCATATGACGATTGATCGTATTTTGGTCGAATGCGGAAAAGCGGTTTTGCCTTGCCGTCCACGTCTGCGGGAGCAGGATCGTCATGGCATGCGCGCTCGATCCGGCAGGTGATGCCCCCCACCGCCTCCCCACCCGCCGCGAGTGGCTGGCCGCGCTGGTTGGCACCGCTGCCAGCGCGGCTGCCGGGGCAACGCCAGGCGCCGAGGCCGAGCTCCTCGCCGCCGTCCAGGTGGCCCCGGCCGGCGTGCCGGCCGACGGGCTGCCGTCGCTCCTTGCACCCGCCGGCGTTGAGCCGATCGGCGATTGGCGCGGGTGGCTCGCGGTCCGGCAGCGGCTCCGCGACGAGTGGCTGCGGCTCCTCGGGCCGTGGCAGGTCGATCCGGTCGACGACACGTTTGCGGTGGTGCGCGAAGAGGTGGCCGAGGGGCACCGGCGCCGGCTCGTCTCCTACCGCACCGAGCCCGACGAGACGGTCGAAGCCTGGCTGCTCGAGCCCGATCCCGCACCGCGCGGTCCGCTCGCCGCCGTCGCCGTCTTCCATCCCACCGTCGCCGAGAGCATCGACGAGGTGGCGGGAATCACCGGCCGGCCAGGGCGCGCCACCGCTGTCGATCTGGTGCAGCGCGGCTTCGTCGTCCTCGCCCCGCGCTGCTGCCTGTGGAACACCACCCCCGACCACCGGCTCGACACGGCCGGCAGCGTGCGGCGCGTGGCCGCGCGGCATCCCGGGGCCACGGGGATGCGGAAGATGCTCCACGACGCGTCGCGCACGATCGACATCCTCACCGCCGTGCCCGGCGTCGATCGCACGCGCCTCGGTGCCTTCGGCCACTCCCTCGGCGCCAAGGAGGCCCTCTGCCTGGCGGCGTTCGACGAGCGCGTGAGGGCGACGGTGTTCAGCGAGGGGGGGATCGGCGTCGGGTTTTCCAACTGGCACGACCCCTGGTATCTGGGGCCACAGGCCAAGGCGCCTGACTTCGGCCACGACCATCACGAATTGCTGGCCCTGATCGTGCCGCGGGCATTATTGATCCTCGCCGGCGAGGCGGGCCCGGGCGCGGCCGACGGCGACCGCTCCTGGCCCTATGTCTCCCGAGCCCTCGACGTGGCGCGCCTCGGGCCGCCCCCGCCGCGGCTGGGCCTGTTCAACCACCGTCAGGGCCACGCGCTCCCGCCGGAGGCGCTCGACCTGGCGAGCCGGTGGTTGGAAACCTTTCTGGCAGCCGGGTGAAAGCCGCGCTTGACGCCGGCCGACCGCGGCGGGACACTCCCCAGGGAGCTTTTCCGGGCGATTAGCTCAGTTGGTTAGAGCACTAGCTCGACAAGCTAGGGGTCATAGGTTCGAGTCCTATATCGCCCATCCCGGAATCCGCAGAATCCACGGGAAAAACGCTGTTTTCAGCGTCTTTCCCCGTGGATTTTTGCGTTTCTTGCGGCCCCTTGCGACTTGCTGCAAACCCTTGCGGCGCCGGCTTTTTTCCCACCCCGCGCGCCGGATTTGTTCCCACCCTGCGGGCCTCGTCAGATCCACCGCCCACGGCATCGGCGAAGTGATGCTCCCGAGCGG
>VGZO01000089.1 GCA_016872555.1 Planctomycetota bacterium | reverse complement strand
CACGAAGACTGTCTATGAGCGGAAGCAAGGATGGCAACACCGAGCCGAAGCTGTGAAGAATCGCACGCTCGAACTCGTTTGGTTGAAGCTGGCCGGGACGCATGGCTTGCCGCCTAACTCGTATTTATACGGTCTGTATAACCACCCGCCCGCGCGTGTTAACGCACCGGCGGCCACATCGCCCTTTCGAACACAACTACCCTGCGGGCAGCAGCTTGTGGCGATTTCTGCCCCTGCACGCCGGTGCGTTAACAGGCGCGCCGTGCAATATATCCGGCCCCACCCCTCCGGGCCACAAGGGGGGGTCCGTCCAGCGTCGCCCCCCCTTCCCGGACTACCCGCAAGTCGGGAGTAGGGCCGCGTCACTCAGGTCGGCCGGCCTGATTCCCCGGACCGCCCTATCTCTCTCCCGCCGCCCCAGGCAATCCCTGCGGGCGGCTTCTCGTTTTCCCAGTCGGCCTGTCTGGCTACCCGGTGGTTCCCGGTCCGTGTTTCTAGTCCCAGGAGATCCCCTGTCATGTCCGACGTCCAGCTCGTCCTCGCCTTCGTGTTCGATAAAGCAACAGCCCTTCTGTCAATCGCGAGTCTCAATGGCGGGTCGTCTGGCTCGCATGGTGAGGTAAACCCATTCGGTTCCCCAATCGTCACTGATTTCAGAGAGAACGGCCGCCGCCGGCGTGCACGCTGCGTGCACGCCGGACGGACGGCGCGGGGGAAGCTGCTCTCTACAAGCTCATCTTCTTCGGCCTCAGGGGCTGCGGACGGGGATCGGCTTGACCGATGGAACCAGCCGCCCTGCCGACGCGGGCGCGGAGCGCTTCGGGCACGGCGGCCCGGTCGGCGTCGGTGTCGTAGGCGCCCGAATACTGCTCTTGGCCATCGGCGCCGAACACGATCACCCGCTTGGTGCCGTTGGTGTCACGAAACTCGACCCGTCCCTCGGCATCGGTGAACAACGAAATCGATTGGCTCTGTGTCTGCGTGGCGGCTCCCGCCCCGGGGCCCGCACCTCCGCTCTCGCCCACACCGCTGGCAGTGCCACCACCGGCCGGCCCACCGGGAGTGGTGAAGAAGAAGCGCGGGGGAGGCATCGGAACCCCCGGCAGGGGCGCGGTCCAAGGAGCACCGCCGGGCAGCGGCACCACTCCCTGCACCTGACCCTGCCAAACACCGCCGGCATTCTTGGCCGCTTCTTGAAGTCGCTGGAGGGCCGCCTGATCGAGCCCGAACCCCGGAACGATCCCCATTGGCGCCATCCCGGCACCGACTCCGAAGCCGCCGCCTCCGAATCCCGGCATGCCCGGGCCGGGCACTATCTGCATCGTCACGTCGGCTTCCCGCTCACCGATCTTTACCGGCACCGTGAGCTCCTTCCCGCCGCGGAGGACGGTGAGCGTGGCGGTGCTGCCCGTTCCGGTGCGTTTGACCAGCGCCGAGAGCTGCACGGCGGCACAGAGGATCTGGTCGTCGTACTTGGCGAGCACGTCGAACGGCACGAGCCCCGCGGCGGCGGCCGGACTGTCGGGCGTGACGGCGTCGACCGCCAGCCCGACATCCTCGGGCAACCCCGTCTGCGCGCGGACGGCCGGCGCCAACGGGCTCGTGGCCACGCCGATGTAGGGGACGAGTTTCCTGGCGGGGACGCCGCCTGCCTCCGCGCCGCCCCCTGCCGCGGCGCCGGCCCCTGCCGCGGCGCCGGCCTCTGCAGCACCAAACTCCGCGGCATCGATCACCGTCGCCACGTCGCCGACGACCCGAATCCTGATCCGCTTGGGAACGCCGTCGGCGTTCTCGGTGCCGCCGGCGCCGTCGGCGCCAGTCCCGGCGATGATCGTCAACACCTTCCCCGCCGTGCCCGACTCGTCACCAACCACGCGCACCGCCGGCAGTGGCGGCGGCGTTGCCGCCCCGTCATCGGCACGACAGGGGGTCGCGCCCGCAACGCCCGCCACCATCACCGCGCCCGACAGGGCACGGAAAGATCTCATGGAAGCACGCATGGAAACACTCAGCGAAGCTCGCATAGAAGCACGCATCGTCATACCCTCCTCAGGGAAAACCGCCCACCGTGAGTATTGTCGCTCGACCACACGCGGGTCTCAATCGCATTCCATCACGGGACCCGCGAAGCCCCTCCGCCGTCGCCCTCGCATCGGCCCGTCGCCACTGCATGCGGGTCGATGCGAGGGCAAAGGCGCGAGGGGCGCCCCCCCTCTGCAGAGCCCGAGCGGAGGCTGCGGGGCGCAGGGTATTTCGAGCATCTTCGACACGCCACCTTTATCAGACGCTCGCGAACCCGCCGACTGCTCGTCATCCGATCGCGACCGGCACGCCGAACAGGTCCTCGCGCGGGCGGACGATGCCGGTGGGTTGCACGGGGAGCGCAGGCGGCGCGATAAACCATCATCGTGGTGGTCCCGGAAGAGAACGACACCGGCGCCGGTTTTCGTGGCGGGCGATTCCCGGCCGGGCCGGCGTCATCACCCAACCCGCTGGCAGACAAAGGCTTGTGACATGCTCCGCAACCTCGCCCTCGTGCTCGCGCCGCTGGTGCTGGCGGCTGGGTCGGCCTCGGCGCCCGCCGCCGAGACCGTGCCGGCCAACCCCGATCCCGCCCCGTTCGGGGCCGAGTGGCCCGCGCTCGACGGCTGGGCGACCGGGGCCTGGTGGACCCCGCAGCGCGCCGTGCCCGGCGACGGCCGGAGAAACGCCAAGGCCGCCCGCCCCTTCCCGCTCGACGTGCCACGGGCCGATGTGATCGCGTTTGCCCTCTACACCGTCTCCGTGCCTCCCACCGGCGGCCCCGGCACGCTCAAGCTCACGGCGCAGCTTTTCCCGCTGAAGCCGGGCGAAGACCTCGAGGCCCGGCTCGAAGTCGATGATGGCGGCGGCTGGAAGGAGGTCGCGCGCGGCCCGGTCCTCTATCCCGGCTGGGATGCCCACTTCCGCGTCGACGGCTGGGACACCTCGCGCACGCTCCCCTACCGCGTGTGCCATGGCGCCCAGGCGACGTTCACGGGCACGGTCCGCCGCGACCCGCGCGACAAGGAGCGGATCGCCGTCGCCGCGCTGAGTTGCAATTCGTCGAGCACGACCGGCCCGCGCACGGAACTGGTCGAGTCGCTCCGCGCGGCCGACCCCGATTTGCTCTTCTTCGCCGGCGACCAGACCTACCGCCACACGCAGCACACCGTCGGCTGGATCGAGTTCGGCCTGCAGTTCCGCGACGTGATCCGCGACCGGCCGACGGTGACGATCCCCGACGACCACGACGTCGGCCATCCCAACCTGTGGGGTGCGGGGGGCAAGCGGGCGCTCGACAAGAACGGCGCCGACGGTGGCTACTACTACCCCGCCGCCTACGTGAACATGGTCCAGCGCCAGCAGACCTGGCATCTCCCCGATCCGGTCGATCCGGCCCCGGTCGACCAGGGGATCACGGTCTATTTCACCCGCCTCGTCCTCGGCGGTGTCGACTTCACGATCGTCGAGGACCGGAAGTTCAAGACCGGGCCGGCCGGCACGATCCCGCAGCTCGGCCCGCGCCCCGACCACATCACCGACCCCGCCTACGACCGGGCGGCGATCGACCTGCCCGGCCTCGAGCTGCTCGGCAAGCGCCAGCTCGACTGGCTCGCGGACTGGGCTGGCGACACCGCCGGCGTGCGCGCCAAGGGGGTCCTCTCGCAGACCGCCTTCTGCGGCGCCGTCCACCTCCATGGCGAACCGGGCAACCGGCTGCTGGCCGACCTCGACTGCAACGGCTGGCCGCAGTCGGGGCGCGCCGCCGCCCTGCGGATCCTCAAGCGCGCAGGCGCCGTCCACCTCTGCGGCGACCAGCACCTCGCGGTCGTCGTGCAGCACGGGATCGACGAGTTTCGCGACGGGCCGTGGGCATTTACCGTGCCGGCGATCGTCAACACGATCTACGGCCGCTGGTGGCACCCCGAAGACGAGCAGCCGGGCGCCGACCCGATTCCCGGCAGCCCGCTCCCCTGGACCGGCGACTACCGCGACGGCCTCGGCAACAAGATCACGGTCGCCGCCTACGCCAATCCCGAGGACCGCACCGACGAGCAGAAACGGGGCGACGGGTTTGGCGCCGCGGTCTGGGATTTTCACGCCGACACCGTCACGTTCCACTGCTGGCCGCGGTTTCCCGAGCGTGTCGGCGGCGAGCCGCAGGAGTATCCCGGCTGGCCGGTGACGGTGCCGCTCGAGAAGCCGGGGGCGGGTCAGCCCGGGGCCGCGCCACACCCGGCGGGCGGCTCCACCCGCGCGGGCAAGCCCAACGTGATCGTCGTCCTCGTCGACGATATGGGGTGGAGCGATCTCTCCTGCCAGGGGAGCACGTTCTACAAGACGCCGCACGTCGATCGCCTCGCCGCGTCCGGGATGCGCTTCCTCGCCGGCTACTCCGCCTGCACCGTCTGCAGCCCGACCCGCGCGGCACTGCTGACGGGGCAGTACCCGGCCCGGCTGCACATCACCGACTGGATCGCCGGCCACGAGCGGCCGTTCGCGAAACTGACGATCCCCGACTGGCGGAAGCACCTTCCGCTCGAGCAGGTCACGATCGCCGAGCGACTCGCGTCGGCCGGCTACGCGACGGCGAGCATCGGCAAGTGGCATCTGGGGGGCGTGGGGCTCTCGCCCACGGAGCAGGGCTTCGCCATCAACCGCGGCGGCACCGACCGCGGCCAGCCGCCGAGTTATTTCTCTCCCTACAAGATCGCGACGCTCGCCGACGGTCCGGCCGGCGAATACCTCACCGACCGCGAGGCGGCCGAGGCGGTGGCGTTCATCGAGGCCCACCGCGACGCGCCGTTTTTCCTCTACCTGCCCCACTACTGCGTCCACACGCCGCTGGAGGCGAAGGAGGACGTGGTCGCGGCCTACGCCGGCGGCCCGGCGCCGGGAGGAAACCCCGGACACAAAAACGCGAAGTACGCGGCGATGGTCGCGAGCGTCGACGACGCCCTGGGGACGATCGTCGCCGCGCTCGACCGGCTCGGCCTCCGCGAGTCGACGGCGATCGTGTTTACCGCCGACAACGGCGGCCTTTTGCCCGTCACCGACAATGCCCCGCTCCGCGCCGGCAAGGGCTCGGCCTACGAAGGGGGCGTGCGCGTGCCGCTGATCGTGTCGTGGCCCGGCGTCACGGCGCCGGGAACCACGACGGCCGTGCCGGCGATCACCCCTGACATCGCCGCCACGATCCTCGACCTCACCGGCGCCGGCGCCGCACCGGGCCAGCCGCTCGACGGCGTGAGCCTGGCCCCCGTGCTCCGCGGCGGTGGGCTCGCGCGCGACGCCGTGTATTGGCACTACCCGCACTACCATCCCGGCGGCGCCACGCCGTATTCGGCGATCCGCGCCGGCGACTGGCGGCTGGTGCGGTTCTACGAAGATGGCCGGCAGGAGCTCTACGACCTGGCCCACGATCCCGGCGAGGCGCACGACCGCGCCGCCGCCGATCCACGGACTGTCGCCGATCTTGCGGCGCGCCTCGACGCCTGGCTGGCGGACACCGGCGCCCAGCTCCCCACCCCGAACCCGGCCGCCGACCCGCAGCGCGACCAGCCGAAGGGGCGCACCGCTCCGGTCGCGCGCTAGCTGTCCGTGGACAAAGCCCTCTGAGGCCAGTGTCCACTGAGGCGACCGCGGGAAACGCCGAGGGTTTCCCGGGTCCCCATCCGCATCACCGCCGGACCGCGCCACCGCGTCGGTCTCCGGCACGAGCCGTCACCCGCGCCGCCCCCCGGGGATGACTCCCCTGTGCGGCGAATCGCCCCACCGAGGAGGATCCTTTCGCGATACCTGGAGCGATTCGCCGCAGTCGCCCCGATCCCCCCTCTGTGGTGGGCTGTTTTCATGGGTGACCAAAACCCTGGCGTTTTCTTCGTGTTTTCGTGCCGCACGTCCGAGCGCGGCTTCGCAACAGGTGATCAGAGTCAAAACGGCGAGTCTTTTGCTTCATCGGCATACGTGGTTGCCGTCGGCCGCATCCGGCGGCCGATCACTTTCTCCACGGGCTGCTCAAGGGGGTTCCCTTGAGGACGACGAACCACCGGGATGTGATGGACAAGGGACGCCCGCTGGAATGCGTACGGTTCGCCCTGGCACTCCGCGGTGCCCTGCTCGCCGGCTCGTTGTTCGCGGTCGCCGTCGTTGGGCGCCCGACGATCGGCCAGGATCTCGATGTCTCCGGCGGCACGGTCACCGGCAACACGACGGCAGCGACGTTCGACCGGATCTTCGTGTCGGGTACCGCCGCCGACGGCACGCGTTCGACGTACGACGCCGACGCGACCCTGACGGTCACCGATCACGTCACCGTCTTCGACGCCGGAATCTTCAACGTCAACGCCCCGGTGACGATCGGCGACTACATCTACGCCGACACGTTCACCCTCGGTTCGTCACCGGGCTCGGTCCGTCTCAATCCATCCGGCACGCTCACCGCGTTCCAAGGTGCGTTCGTGGGTCCCGGTTCGCTCGTGCAGTCCGGTGGGAATTACTCGCTCGGCTACCTGTATCTCGACAACGCCGGTGCGATCGATCACCAGGCTGCCGATTCGATCACGTCGGGCGTCGGTCTCTTCGATTCCACGCTCCGCCTCGGCCGGTCGCTTGACGTCTCGAACATCGACCTCACCGGCTCGACGGCGGCACTCGAGACCAATGGCCACGGCCTCTCGATGTTCAGTCTGTCCGTCAACGACGGCGCTGCGTTCACGCTCACGCCGACCGGATCGATCGCCGCGGGTGGCGGCGTGTTCATCGACGACGGCTCGCTCACACTCGACCGCGATGTCAGTGGTCTGTTTCAGATGCAGCTGTTCGGATCGGGCGCCACCCTGGGAGGCAGCGGTCGCTACGAGACAGCGAACATGTTCGTCAGCAATGGCGCGACATTGCCATACCGGGCCGGCGACGCGATCACGAATTTCGCGTCGGTGTCCGACGCGACCATCGACGTCAGCGGCACCACGCTGGCGACGGGCGGACTGTTCCTGAGCGGTTCCACGGCGACGGTGGCCGGCACCGGGAACTACTCGGTCCAGACACTGTCGCTGACCAACGGTGCGACGCTCGTGTTCGACGCCGACGATTCGGTGTCTGGCTTCGTGGCGGTCGCCGACTCGACGTTCGTTCTCGATGCGAATCTGGTCACGAACCAAATCGACCTCACGGGATCGGCCGCGGCGCTGACCGGCACGGGAAGCTACACGACGTCGTTCCTGAGGGTGTCGCAGGCAGCGGGGTTGTCTTACCGCACGGGGGACTCGATCACCGGTGACGTATTCCTCTCCGACTCCGTGCTGACGCTCGACAAGCCGCTGGAGCTGACCGGTGGTCTCTACCTCTCCGGCCCGACTGCGGGCCTGGGAGGACCGCACGACTACCGGGTCGCCACGTTGTCTCTCAGCAACAACTCGCTGTCGTACGACGGTGGCGACTCGATCACCTCGGCGGTCTTCGTCAGTAGTGGCACGCTCACCCTCGACAAGGACCTCCCGCTCGCCAACAGCCTCGCGCTCACGAGCGCAACGCTCTCCGGCTCAGGCCGTTATGCCACCCCGACCGTCGGCCTCACCAGCAGCACGCTCGCCTACCGGACGGGTGACTCGATCACGAGCAACGTGCAGTTGTTCGACAATGCCGCACTCGTCCTCGAGCGATCGCTCGATCTCGCCGGTTTTCTCACGCTGTCCGGCAGCTCCACGATCGGCGGTACCGGCTCCTACACGACGCCGCAGGTGTTCCTCAGCAACGGCGCGACCCTCGCCTACGACCCGGGAGACTCGATCACGAGCAACGTGTTCCTCTTCGACTCCGTCCTCACGCTCAACCGCGACCTCACGCTGGCCGGCACCCTGAACCTGACGGGGTCGAGTGCGGCGCTCTCGGGAGCGGGTGCCTTCGCCGTGCAGAACCTGGTTCTCGACAACGCCGCCAGCCTCACCTTCAGCCCCGGTGACGCGATCGCCAACACCGTGACCCTCGTCAACGGGGTGCTCACGCTCGACACGGCCCTGTCGATCGGCGGACAATTGTCGCTCAATGGCTCGAATGCGGCGATCGCCGGCCCGGGCACCTTGGCCGTGAACGGGCTGCAGGTGGTCAACGGAGCCCTGCTCACCGCCCGGGCCGGTGATTCGATCACAGGCGACGTCTTCCTGCAGAATGGCGGTGACCTCGTCGCCCAGACGCCGCTCGGCCTCAAGTCGCTATTGATCGTCGCGGGCGTCGGCAGCTTTCTCACGCTCCAGGCATTCTCCGGGACCGGGCCGATCAACGGCTGGGGGCTGGCGCTCGACGGTGACAGGACCAGCGACATCACGTCGTTCCTCGCCGACGGGCGGCTTCTCACGCCCGGCGCCCCGGACGGCGTGACGACGATCTTCGACGCCGGCAGCAACCGGACGTTCCTTGTCGCCGTCCCGGAACCCACGACGTGGGCCCTGGCGGCGGTCGGCATGGCGGCCCTCGTGGTGCGGCGCTGCCGGAGTCGGTCGCGGGCACGCCGGCAGGGCTGAACCGTCGTTCCCGGCAGTGGCGGCCACCCGATTTGCCGGTAGAATTGCTGCAATTGCTTTGCGCTTGCAATCGGGAGCGGCCGTCGCTTCCGCACCGCAGGCGATGACGCTGAAGCCTGCCATGAGCCGCTGCCGCAACTGGTCGTGGACGTTGCTGGCGGCGCTGGCCGGCACGCTCCTTCCAGCCTGCTCGCGCCCC
>VGZO01000088.1 GCA_016872555.1 Planctomycetota bacterium | reverse complement strand
ACTCGCGGGTCGGGTCGAGACCGTGCCGCTCGAGGGGTTCAGGCTGGCCGATGTTGGCGCCACCCGGCTCGAGCGCCACTGGCTGCGCGGAGGCTTTCCGCTCGCCTTCACCGCCCGGAGCGAGGCCGAATCGGTCGCCTGGCGGCGGCAGTTCCTCCAGACATTCCTCGAACGCGACATCCCGCAGCTCGGGGTCCGGGTGCCGGCAGCGGCGCTACGCAGGTTTTGGAACATGCTCGCCCACCACCACGGTCAGCTCTGGCATGCCGCCGAGCTCGCCCGCGCGCTGGGGGTCGGCGAGCCGGCGGTGCGCCGGTACCTCGATCTGCTCACCGGCGTGTTCATGGTGCGGCAGTTGCCCCCGTGGTTCGAGAACCTCGGCAAGCGGCAGGTGAAGTCGCCCAAGGTCTACGTCCGCGACAGCGGCCTGCTCCACGTGCTCCTCGGCGTGGCCACGAAGCGCGAGCTGGAAATGCACCCCAAGATCGGGGCGTCGTGGGAGGGATATGCAGTCGAGGAGGTGCTCAAGGCGGTGGCACCGGACGACGCCTACTTCTGGGCGACGCACCAGGGAGCCGAGCTCGACCTGTTGCTCTTCAAGGGGGGACAGAGGATCGGGGTGGAGTGCAAGCGGGCCGACAGCCCGTCGCTCACGCAGTCGATGCGGATCGCGGCCGCCGATCTGCGGCTCGACCACCTGCACGTGGTCTATCCAGGCACACGTCGCTATACGCTGGCCCAAGGGATCGACGTCGTCCCGCTGGAGGAGTTTCTCGTGGCGGCGCGCGGCTGAGAACGTCGCGGCGCCGGCCAGCTTCTCGTCGCGACCTGTGGCGGGCTGGGTGGCTCCGTCCGATCAGTCGGTCGCGGCGACATCGAGGTCGTATTTCGGCAGCCCGCGGGACGTGAGCGTCGCCCGCAGGCGGACCCGGCGCCCCAGCACCGTCGAGCGCACGAACCCCGCGTCGTCGACCGCGCCACGGACATAGCCGCCCGTCGTGTGCCGATAGACCTCGAGCCGGGGCTCACCGGTGCGGGCGTCGACGATCCACAGCTCCCGCACGCCGGCCGCGTGGTACGCCCGCGGGAGACGCTCGGTGTCTTTGAGGACCGAGCCGTCGCTGACGATCTCCACGATCAGATCGGCAGCGCCCTCGACCTCGATGAACGACGCCGGGCCTCCGCTCGCCCCGGCGACGAACCGCGCGCGACCGCCGTCGACGGCGGCATCGCTGACGAACACGACGTCCGGCTCGACGGACAGATCGGCTTCCGGGCAGGTGACGCGCGTCCGGTCGATGAACACCTCACCGCTGCCGTCTTCCCGCACGACCGAGTAGATCCGTGCCGCCAGCTCGGTCTTGAGCGTGCCGTGTGTGAAGAGATTCTCCGGAGACATGTCGACCTCGATCGCCCCCCGCACCCAGTCGATCCGGCCATGTTGCGGGAAGGCATCGGACCGGGTCCAGGCGCGGAATGACCCGAGCGCCTCGCACGGGGGAATCGTGAGCGAATCCTCGAAGACCACCGTCGCCATCACGCCACAGCCTCCGGGACGAGTCCGTCATTCACGAGTCATCGTACCGTCTCCCCTTCCTCCCGCACCGTTCGGCTGAGATCGCGGCCACCTTCGCCAGCATCCGACCGCGGAAGAGAAACCGTCGCTGCGACCGCGCACCCGCGACCGGCCGCTACCGCACCCAGCGCATCCGGCCGAAATTGGGCCACGACGGCAGCCGCAGCTCGATGCTGCCGAAGCGCAGCGGCAGCGCCCACGACGGCGACACGGCGTGCGGCCAAAACACGGCCAGCGCCCGGCCGACGAGCAGGTGGCGGTCGACGTGGTGCCCCTCGAGCCACAGCCGGCTGTCCTTGCTGGCGGCGGAGTTGTCGCCGAGGACGAAGAATTGGTCGGCCTCGAGCGGGAAGTCGAGGCGCCGCCCCTCGGTGAATCCACCGGTGTGGGGGAGGTACTCGCGGGCGCCGATGTAAAACACGTCGCGGAGGAGGCGCAGGTCGCGCACGGTGACGTCGGCGTCGGCGACGCTGATTCCCGCTGGCGCCAGGTCGCCGGGGCGCTGGTCGCCGGGTTGCCGGGGCGAGTCGTCGGGCCGGGCCTGTTCGGCGGTGTCGATCGCCACGTTCCAGCGCGTCGGACCGTCGAAGGCGACGCGCCGGCCGTCGACCGACAGTGTGAGCTCGTCGTCGACGTTGGCCAGGAGGATCCGCCACGAGCCGCGGCCACGGACCCGCGTCGGGCCGCGGACCGGCTGGTTGGCGCTCGGCAGAGTCACCTCCGCCACGCCGGTCGCCAGGTCGATCGTGCAGCGGTGCACGGCGCCCCCCTCGACGAGGTCGAGGGTCACCGTGCCTCCCGCGGCTCGGCTCTCGAGGCGCGCCTCGACGGCCAGGTCGCCGACCCAGTGGGGGCGGGTGGCGACGGCGTTGTAGGGCTGGAAGTCGTCGATCAGCGCCGGCGCTGGCGCGGCAGGCAGCGCCGTGCCGGCCTCGACCGCCTCCCAGTCGTCGGGGGAGGCGACCAGATGGCGGTAGCGGAGCGTGGCGGTGCCGGTCGGGCGGCTGCGGAAGCCTGTGCCCTCGGCCGTCCAGCCGGGGGCGGCGCCGGCGGCCGACCAATCGGTCCAGCGCGACGGCCAGCCGGCCGCGCGCAGCGCCGCGGCCTCGTGGCGCGTGTCGTGGACGCACTGGAGCATCGCCAGGAGCCGCTCGGTGGGCTTGCGGGCGATCTCGGGCGACTGGCCGTCACGCGACGTCCAGATATCGCCGCCGACGATCGACACCGTTTCCCCCGGCAGCCCGATGAGCCGCTTGATGTAGTTGGTCTTGGCGTCCTCGGGATACTTGAACACCACCACGTCGAAGCGCCGCGGCTCGCGGAAGTCGTAGGAAAACTTGTCGACCAGGACACGGTCGCCGTTGTACGAAGGGTAGGCAGGGTCGTAGGCGACGCCGGCGGGGGTTTCGGTGACCAGTTGCATGACGTGGCCGCAGTTGCCGCAGCGCGAGGCCTGGACGAGCTTCCGCGCGAGGCGCGTGCGCAGTTGGTCGAGTTGGCCGCCGCGGGCCTCGAGCTGGTCGAGCTTGCGGGCCGCAGCGGTGTCGCCCGAGCGGGCCTTGTCGCGGAGCGCCGCGGCCTCGGCCTCGAGCTGGGCCAGCCGGGCGCGGAACTCCTGCGACTGCTCGTCCTCCTCGGCGGAGCAGCCGACGCGGTAATCGTCACCGCAGGCGGAGCAGACGAGGTCCTTGTGGCGCCCCATCAGCGTCGGCGCCATCGACCCGGTCGGGATCACGAACGCCTCTGCCTCGAACGCCCGGAAGAGCAGCGCCAGCGTGAAGGCGATCACCACCGACTCGACCGTCTCGCGCTGCATCCCGAGCGGGTTTCTGATCACGTCGCCAGGGCGGGGTCGGTCGCTGCCAGGCGCGGGAAGCAGGGGGGCGGTCACGGCATGTGCCTCCGGGGGCGCGAACGGGGAAGCCCCCAGGCTACGGACCCTGGTAGTCCCGGGCAACGGCGGCCGCCGGCCCACCGGCAGCCGCCGCGTCACTCCGCCAGCAACCCCTGCACCTCCGCCTCGACGTCGTCGTAGGTGAACGGCCGCCCGAGCCGGGCCTTGGCATCCCCCTCGTCGAAGCGCCGGGCGAGCGTGCCGTCGGCCTTCCACACGTAGACCGCCGGCACGCTGTCGAGCTCGAGCTTCCTGTACATGGCGTCGGCCTCCTCGGTGGCGATCATGTTGATCACCCCGCCGGCCTTCACGTCGTGGAGGAAGCGAAGCACGGGGGGCACGAGCGTGTCGACCGGATCGAGCCCCTCGTAGTCGAGCGACAGCGACATGCAGACGACCCGGTCGCCATGCTTCGCCTGGAGGGCGACGAGGCGCGGAAACTCCTTCACGCACGGCGGGCAGGAGGTGCTCCAGCAGTCGAGCACGACCACCTTCCCCTTGTGGCGGGCGACGGCCGCCATCAGGCCGGCGTGGTCGACGGCGACGATCGTCGGCTTGGCGGCAGCCGCAGGCGGGGCTTTCCCTGCCGGAGCCGCCGCCGGCTGGGCCCACGCGACGGTCGCCCCCGTGAGCGCCACCACGATCGCGAGCCCTGCCCGCCGGCCGGCGTGGCGGCTGCCCGTGCGGGTCGCGGGGCGGCACAATGGCGCGGCGTCCGCTGTCCCCCGTGCGATCCGACCGATGCCGCGTTTCGAGCACATCCGTCACCGCCCTCCCGACGTCCTCGCGGCGCCCCGCGACCTGGTCGTGGCCTGCGCGGCGATGCGCAGCCACGTGAACCTCTCCCACATCGTACGGACGTGCGGCTGTTTCGGCATCCGCCGGGTGATCGCCTGCGGCGCCGCGGGGCTCGAGCCGCGCATCGCCCGCGACGGTGCCGAGCAGGTGGCCCTCGAGATCCGCCGCTCGCTGCCACCGGTCCTCGACCGGCTCAAGGAGGAGGGGTGGCAACTGGTCGGCCTCGAACAGACGACCGGATCGGAGAGCCTGTTCGGATTCACGTTCGTGGCGCGGACGGTGCTGGTGGTGGGCAACGAGCGCCTCGGCCTGGAGGACGACGTCCTGGCGCGGCTCGATCGGGTCGCCGAGATCCCGATGGCCGGGCTTCCCCACAGCCTCAACGCGGCGACGTCGGCGGCGATCGCGATCTACGAATACTGCCGCCAGCATCCAGGCTCGCGATGACGCTCGTGATCGGTACCGACGAAGCCGGCTACGGGCCGAACCTCGGGCCGCTGGTCGTGGCGGCCACGGCCTGGCTCGTCGATGACGGGGCGGACGAGGCGCCCGCCATACGGCTGGCGCGAGTGAACACCATCGCCACCGTCGACGGCAGCGCCCCGTGGGGCGACTCGAAGCGGCTCTACCAATCGGGGCACGGCCTGGCGGGGCTCGAGGCCGGGGTGCTGGCGGCACTGGCCACCGGCGCGCCCTGCATGCAGGGCCCCGCTGGGTCCGTGCCGGCCGACGGCGCGCACCTCACCGAGCGGCTGGGAATCGTCGCCGCCGACCTCGTGCCCGAGTGGCCACGGTTCCTCGCCGCGCGCCTGCCGGTGGCGGTGGCGGCAGAACGGCTCGAGCGACTCTCGGCGGCGGTGGCGGCGGCGCTCGCGGCGACGCACGTGCGCCTGGCGGCCGTCCGCTGCCGGGTGATTCAACCGGCCGCGTTCAACGCGCTGTTGGCAGCCGGCCTCAACAAGTCCGACATCCTCTCGGGCACGACCCTCGCCCTCGCCGCCGAGCTGCGCGCGGCATGGGACGGCGAGGTGGCCGAGGTGTGGTGCGACCGGCACGGCGGCCGGAAGGCCTACGCTGCACTGGTCGGCCACCACTTTGGCGCCCCCCTCGTGCGGCCGCTCGAGGAAAGCGCGCGGGTGAGCCGCTACGAGGTGCCGGGGGCACGGCTGCGGATCGCGTTTTCGGTCGGTGGCGAGGAACAGGTCCCGGTGGCCCTGGCGAGCATGACGGCCAAGTACGTCCGCGAACTGGCGATGACCGCCTTCAACGCCCATTGGTCCGGGCTCCAGCCGGGGCTCGCCCCCTCGGCCGGGTACCCCGTCGACGCGCGCCGCTGGTGGCACGAGGCGGCAGCGGCGGTGCGCGCGGCGGGGCTCGACGCCGATGCGATCTGGCGTCGCTCCTGACCGGCGTCGGGCGCCGTTTGCAGGCGCTTGGCGCGGTGACGACAATCTCTCCGGTTCGTACCCGACCGCCACTCTCACTTCCGCCATGCCCACGCTCACCACCCGTCTTGCGATCATCCGCCACGCCTGGGCCGAGGAGGTGTCGGCCAGCGGTGACGACGCGTCGCGCCCGCTCACGCGCAAGGGGCGGAAGCGGTTCGCCCGGCTGCTCGACCGACTCGTCGCCGGGGGCTTGGCCATCGACGTCATCGCCACCAGCCCGCTCCTGCGCGCCCGTGAGACGGCCGACATCCTCGCCGAGCGTGTCGGAGGCGAGCCCCGGATCGAGGTCATCGCCGCGCTCGCCCCCGGGTCCGACTGGCGGGCGCTGGTCGACTGGACGATCGCCCAAGACGCCCGGCAGGTGGCCTGGGTCGGTCACGCCCCGTGCGTCGGCCGGCTGGTGGCACTGTCGATCGGCGACGGCGCCGCGGCGATCCGGATGCCGAAGGGGGCAGTGGCGTCGGTCCGTCTCGACGACGGTCCGGGCCATCCCGGCGAACTGGAATGGCTGGCCACCGCCGATCTGCTCGGCGAGTGAACGGCCCCGGGAGGCTGCTCCCCGGGGTTTCCCGGTCCGCTAGAATTCTGAGCGTTCGCGTGTTCGGTCCGGCCCAGGTGAGTGGAGGCGTGCGATGTTGTACGGCCATCGAGGTGTCGTGTCCCGGCGGTCGGGCTCCTGCCTGACGGTGCTCGCATCCTGTGCGCTCGTCGGCTGCCAGCCGGCCGCGGCCCCCCCGGGCACACGCGGTGTCGCGGTCGTCGAGTCGGTCGAGGTCCGGCCGGCTCCCACGGCGCCGGCCGTCGATGCCGGCAAGGTGGCCAGCGACGAGGCCAAGGTCGCGGCCGACGAGGCGATCGCGGCCGCCGGACGCGATCTCGGTCCGGCGGCACCGGCCGCCGCTGCCCCGGCCGAACCGGTCGCGGCTCCCACTCCGGCCGCGGCGCCGAAGGCGATCGAGCCCGCAGCGACCCAGCCAGTCGCCGCCGAGCCCGCCGTCGCCAGCGCAGCCGCCACCCGCGAACAGGTGCTCCTCGGCGACCCGGCGCTGACGGCCGGCGTTCCCGGCCAGGGGCCGATCACGCTCGACCAGATCGACGCCTGGCTCGCCGACCCGAAGAACTCGGTCCAGCTCGAGCCGATCCTCCCGCTGGGTTTGTCCCAGGGGGCGGCGCAGATCACCGGCCTCGACGAGAACCCGCTCACCCGCGCGAAGATCGAGCTCGGCCGGCAACTGTATTTCGACCCGCGTCTGTCCGCCGACGCGACGGTGAGCTGCGCCAGCTGCCACAATCCCGCCGAGGGCTACTCGGCCCACACCAAGACCGGCGTCGGCATCCGCGGCCAGCAGGGGGGGAGAAACTCGCCGGTGTCGTTCAACCGGATCCTCTCCGGCAAGCAGTTCTGGGACGGACGCGTCGATTCGCTCGAGGCCCAGGCGGTCGGCCCGATCGCCAATCCGATCGAGATGGGCTTCACCCACGAAGGGGTCGTCAAGCGGCTCGGCGAGATCCCGGTGTACAAGCGGCAGTTCGAGAAGATCTTCGGCGAAGTCTCGATCGCCCGGGTCGGCCAGGCGATCGCCGCCTTCGAGCGGGCCCTCGTCACCGCGCCGTCCCCCTACGACCATGGCGAGCAGCTCCGCCCCTTCGCCGCCCTCGATGAAGACGACATCGCCGACGACCCCGACCTCGCCAAGCGCTTCGCCGCGGCCAAAGGGGCGGCGGCCGCGACGCCGATGAGTGAGTCGGCCCGCCGCGGCCGCGAGATCTTCTTCACCGAAAAGGGCAATTGCACCGCCTGCCACGTCGGTGCCAACCTCGCCGACGAGAAGTACCACAACATCGGCATCGGGATGGACAAGCCCGAGCCCGACCTCGGGCGGTACGTCGTCTCCAAGGACAAGAAGGACAAGGGGGCGTTCAAGACGCCGACTGTGCGCAATGTCGCCCTCTCGGCCCCCTACATGCACGACGGCTCGCTGGCGACGCTCGAAGAGGTGGTCGAGTGGTACGACAAGGGCGGCCACCCCAATCCCCACCTCAGCGACAAGATCCGGCCGCTCAAGCTGTCGCCCGAGGAGAAGGCCGACCTGGTCGAGTTCATGAAGGCCTGCACCGGGCCGACGCCGTCGGTCGAGACCAGCCGGCTCCCGGCCGATTCCTGAGACGGCCAGCCCCGGCTTCGGGGAACACTCGACCGCCGCCGGCCCGAGCGCCGACATATATTCATGGCCCTGCCGGCGGTCCCGGTAGGGCCATGTTGTTCGTGGAGGCCCCCCGATGCCCGCCCACGCCGACTGGATCCCGGCGGCAGCCGCGAAACAGCCCTTGTTCGCCGGCGTCGACCTCGGGGGCACGAACATCAAAGTCGGCCTCGTCGACGACGACGGCCGCACGCTCGCCTTCCACACCGAGCCGACACTCGTCGGCAAGGGCCCCGACGACGTCTGCCGGCGGATGGGCGCGGGCGTCCACACCGTGGCCGGAATGGCCGGCGTGGCGCCGGCGGCGATCGCCCGCGTCGGCCTGGGAACACCGGGGCCGCAGGACCTCAAAGCGGGCACGATCATCCGCGCCGGGAACCTCCCCGGGTTCGACGGCTACCCGGTCCGCGAGGCGGTGTCGCGGGCTTGCGGTCTGCCGGTCTCGTTTGCCAACGACGCCACCGCCGCCGGCTACGGAGAGTTCTGGATCGGCTCGGCGCGGGAGTTCGGCAGCTCGGTCCTGCTCACGCTGGGCACCGGGATCGGCGGCGGGATCGTGATCGCCGGCGAGCCGCTCGAGGGGGCCCACAGCCACGGCGCCGAGTGCGGCCACAACCTCGTCGATCCCTCCCCCGATGCACGCGTGTGCCCGTGCGGCATGCCGGGGCACCTCGAGGCCTACTGCAGCGCCAAGGCCCTGCTCAAGCGCGCCCGCCAGGTCCTCGATCTCGCCCCGGGCGGGTCGCTGGCGCGGGCGGTGGACGGTGGGGCGGAGCTGACGCCCCTGCTGGTGTCGCGCGAGGCGGCCGCCGGCGACGGCGTGGCCCTCGACCTGATCCTCGAGGTGGCGCGCTGGCTGGGGA
>VGZO01000087.1 GCA_016872555.1 Planctomycetota bacterium | reverse complement strand
GGGATCGCACGTCGCCATCGCGTCGGTAACACGCTGGATCGCGCGGGCGAGGTCGAGGGGACGCGAGGCGGGGAGGGGGAAGGATTCGAGGCCCGTGCCGGTGAACTCGTGGTGTTTCTCCCAACTCTCGTCATAAACGCCACGGCCGATACCACTGCTGCCCTTTGTTTGAAAGACCTGCTTCATCCAGAAGCACGCCGTCGAGCTGTTCAGGATGCCGAGGAGGGCGAGGTGATCGTCTTCGGTGGCTTCGGCGGGGAGCTTGATGACGGGGGCGGATCGATTGAAGACCTTGCCGCCGCGGTCGAGGACGAAGTGGTTGTGTGTGGCGACGAAAGCGAAGGCGATGGAGAGGGGCGAACGCAGTTTGTCGGCGTATAGCTCTTGCCATTCGTACCACGACAACCCTCGTTGAATCATCGGCGTCCCGAATCGCCGGCGGGATTTAAGTCCGGTTCGGTACGGCCACATTAGCGGCAACGTGACGGGCAATTGCCCTGGAGTGAGAACTGCAAAGTCGGAATCGTAGGTCCAAAGGGAGTGCAGGGCCTGCGCTGTGTCCCAGTCGCGAATCAGATCCCCCGTCATGAGAGGTCGATTTAGATCAACTCTACGCCGACTAATGGAAACGGCTGGACTCAAATAAAGATCATCTTCCCCGGTGACGGATGTGATTCCGATTGCCGTTGCCTGTTCCCCAAGTCGATCCGTGGCATCGGCCTCCAGTTTCTCCTTCAAGTCGCTCGCCCCGCCGCCCCCGATGCTCCACGGGTGCGCGTGGAATGTCGCCCGCGGCGTATCCGCCACGCTCACGAAGTCGCTCTGCGACCCAGGGACATCGACCTGTGTCGTGATCGCCGTCCAGACGAGGCCCTTGGCGGGATCTGGCGGCGTCGTCGGCTCGCCGCGGATGCCCATGACCGCCCGGACGGTCGTCGCGACAGGCGCCCGCTGGCGTCCGAAGAGAATCACCGTCGGCGTGCCATGGCCCGGGATGTAGGCGCCGCTGGTGTCAATGACATGCGTCAGATCGACCGTGGGGAAAAACCGCTCGATGAGCTTCGAGCCAAACTCCCGCTTCATGAACGAGTTGGCCGTGATCTGCCCGGTAAAGCCTCCCGGCACGCAGAGCCGGTAGAGCAGCTCCATGAACGGCACCGAGAGCGAATACTTCATGTGGCAGGTGCCAAAACGCTTGCGGTAGCGGTCGCGGAGGCCGGGGTCTTTTGGGGTGATGTAGGGGGGATTGGCGACGACGGCGTGGTACTGCCGGGCGGCGAGGATCGCCTTCAGATTGAAAAGATCCTCGGAGGCGTAGGCGTGGTCGCAGTCCTCGTCGCGATCGGTCTTCGTGCCCTTGTCGAAGAGCTCGAGGGAGGTGTTCGCCAGCGGCGTATGCAGGAGCGAATCCCCACACTCGATCCGGATCCGAAACGCCGGCGCATCGGCGAGCTTCGTCACGCCGCAGGCGCGCATCGCCACCAAGAGCAGCCGGAACCGGGCGATGGCCACCGCGAAGGGATTGACGTCGACGCCATGGACGCTGTCGAGCGTGCGGCGGACGAGCTCGCGGATCGGCGTGCCGGGCTCCAGCCGCTGCAAGCGCCCGAGGATCCGCTCGAACGACCCGAGCACGAGATGCCCCGACCCGCAGGCCGGATCGATCATCTTGAACGTCGCCAGCTCTGTGCCTGAGGCACCAAACTCCTCGAGGGCCGGATCGAGCGTGCGGTCCAATAAAAACTGCTCGACGAAATGCGGCGTCTGGAGGAGGGCGTAGCGCTCGCGGGCGAAGCTCGAAAGATCCTGGTAGAGGTCGCCGAGGAAGCGGGAATCCCACGAGGGATCGGTGAAGTCGTGGAGAAGCCGGCCGGTGGAGGCGTCGATCCGCTGGAAGAAGCCGAGGAGCTCTTTGGCGGCGTCGCCGGAGAGCCAGGTGGGGATTTCCCGGAGGGCGTTGTGGGAGCCAAAGAGGTCGGCCGTGCCGGGGAGGGCGGCGAGGTCGTCGAAGATCGCGAGGAGATAGTCGCGGTCGGTCTCGCGCGGGTGCGACGCGAAGAAGTGCTGGTGTGAATCGCGGGCCAGTTGCAGCCGGTCGCCGGGGCCGGCGATGCGGGGCGGGGTGACGAGGTCGTTGTCTTCGAGGAAGCGCGCGAACACGCAGGAGAGCACCCAGGCGACGGCGGCCTGCGTGATGCGGTCCTGCTGCCACTCGCCGAACGTGGCGGCGGTGCGCTTGGCGGCTCGGGCGCGGTCGTATTCGGCGCGGAGGCGGGCGCCGATCTCGGGGACTTCCGCGTCGGAGCCGCGCGCGAGGAGATCGGCCTCGACGCGGGGGAGGAGCTTTTTGAGGTCGGCGAGGAGGGCGGCGGCGTGGAGGCGCGCGCGACCGTCAGATAGGATCATGGGGAGGCTGGAAAGAAGATGGTGGACGCACGTTCACGTATGCGGTACGATCGAGCGGGCATGGTGTTGCCGGCCGGTCGATGCCTGCGTGGGTGCTTCATATGGGGAAAAGACGGAAGCGAAAGTTCAACCGCAACCGAAAACTGGCGCGGCTTGACCCGGCAACGCAATCGAACCTCGAGTCGTTGGCGACAAAGGCGACATATCGCGGATATGGCAAGCACAAATTGAATTCGTATGACTTCGGAGTGGAGCCCAACGCGAATCGGTGGATCGCATACGAGGGAGAAGCCGTATCACTCTGCGACCACACGGCGGTTCGCAAACAGTCGATCGCACAGCGGTTGCTCAAACGCGCGTTCCTCTGCGGAACGGTGAGCCGGCAGTCGGCGAAGTCTGGAGGGTGGCCGGCCATCGCGTGGGCGGTGGTCGGAGAGGAGTGCGTCGTCGAAGCACGGTGCGATTCCGGGGGAAAAGGGGAGTACCACGGGTATCCTCTGCAATCCGGTGATCCCATGAAGGACAAGGTCCTGAGGCGGTGGTGGGAACGCGGCAAGGGGATTCACGATGACTGAGTTTTCGATCGCCACCGGCGGGTGGAGCGACGCCAGCGGGGATCGCAATCCAGACATCGCGTGCCGCACGAATTTTTCGCTTTGCGTCGTCGGGCACAATCTGACCAGGAATGTCAGTTTGTGGACCCGTGCGGTCGAGGATCACGTGCGCCTTTCGGTCCATCCACTGGCAGAATGGTTCATCTCCTCCTGGTGGCGTTTGCTGTGGGAGCCGGCTCCGTTTTCCGTCCGCCCGACGGCCGAGTGGCGCATGGCGCACGAGATGGCAGCCGCCGGTGGTGGCTATGTGTGGCCCGCGGTCCGGTTCGCCTCGGACGGACAAGCGATGCGGGTATCGGCGAAACTGTTTCACGACCCTGATCCGCAGTCGGTGCGGTATATCGAGGATCTCGACGACGAGTACGTCGATCTCGCGGTTTTCACTGCGGAAGTGAGGCGATTCCTGCAGACCGTTGCCGACCGGGTCGCGGATTCGGGATGCGAATCGTCGCTGTCCGAGATGTGGAAGCAACTGCAGGATGAAGTCGCCGACCCGGAGATGTCGCAGTGGCGCCGGATCGAGGCCGAGCTCGGATTCGATCCCGACGACGCACCCCACCGGGAGGTTGACCTGGCGATTCTCGTCGAGAACAGACTCGGCAGGGCAACCGCGTCCGAAGTGATTCCCGCCTTCGGACAGCACCGGCGAGGGAATCGAATGGACCGTTGTCGGGAGATCATCCAATCCCCCGGGCTCGACGGAAAACCGGAGGCAATCGACGACGAGCGGTCGTCGCTCGAGAGCGATGACAAGCCCTGGAAGCGGGCGTATCAGGATGCGCAGCGCCTTCGAAAGCGACTGGCTGATCCCGAACAGCCGGTCGAAACTGGGGTGCTCTGCGAACTGCTGGGAATGGATCGGGCGAAATTCGAGGCGTACGAGGCACCTCCCAGACCCCCGATCGGTTTGGCGGTGGCCGGGGACGGCGGGAGATACGTCTTCCACCCACGCAAATCCCTCAGGTTCTCCGCATCGCGTCGGTATGAGCTGGCGAGGTTCATCGGGGATTTCGCGTCGGTCGGTCGAGGCGCTGGACGAAGTCTCGCATCGACCGATTTCCGAACCGCTCGTCAGGCGTACCAGCGTGCCTTCGCCGCCGAGTTGCTCTGCCCTGCGGAAGGGCTGCGGGCCGTCACGAAGGGATACCGCGGCGAGGAAGCCCGGGAGGTCGCGGCCGCCCATTACGACGTCAGTCAGCACGTCGTGGCTCACCATCTCGCCAATACCCGCTGGACTTCGTTTCGCTCGGGGCAGAAGTTTTAGTCGGCTCGCGCTGGGCGCTCGTGTCATCCGTCACGCTCCCGCCGGGGTGGCCCGGAACGTGCGGTGGAGGTTTTGGAGCCAGGCGTCGGAGATGACGGCCTGCTGGCCGGGCACGCCGACCGGTTCGCCGTCGAGCAGCGCCACGGTGCTCCCCGGCACGAGGAGCCAGACGCCGGCCGGGCCGCCGGTCGACCCGATGGCGTTGTGAAGGTCGGCGAGCAGACCCTCGAGCGAGTAGCGCACGAGGATGTCGGCGTAGAGCAGCAGCGCGACGGCGTCGGGGGTGACCAGCCGCCGGGCGACCAACGGCGTGGCATGCTCGACCAATTGGCGGAGGTTGCCCCAGTCGGGATGCGCGGGGCTCTCGTCGGCGGCGATGACGAGCGCCCAATCGACGCCGAGGGAGTCGGCCGTCTCGCGGAGGGCGTCGAGGACCACCTGCTCGACGTCGATCGGCACGACGGCGAACCGCCGGGCCAGCTCGGCGGCCGTGCGGTCGTATTCACGCGGCACGACGACGAGCTGGAGGAAGGTGCCGTTGTGGATCGCGCGGGTGAGTCGCTCCTCGAAGGCCCGGGCGTCGGCCACCTCCGGCGACGTCGTGGGCTGAGGGCGGATCGGCAGGCCCGCCGACCCGGCAAGGGCGGTGGGATAGCGCGGCAGCGCCGTGCTGCCGCTGGTCATGCCCGGGGCGGCCGGGGCGGTGGCGAGGAATGTCTGCGTGGTGTCGTCGAACGTCAGCTCGAGCCCGGCGGCGGCGAGGAGCGTGTCGAGCTGCGGCCGCGGGGGCAGCGGAGCGGCGTCGGGATAGCGGCTCGTGATCCGCTCGCGGAGCTGCTCTTCGGAGAGGGTTTTGGTGCCGGCCACGGCGCCGATCGAGAGCTTCAAGGCGCGGGCGGAATCCATCCCCCGCGGATAGAGCTCGAGGCGGCTCGACATGGCCGCTTCCCCGCTCGCCGCGGCCGCCAGCCGGACCAGCCGCGAGTCGCTCTCGATGCCGATGCCGGGGGGCGGGGCCACGGCGCGGAGGCGCTCGACGACCGACGCAGGGGCGGCGAGCGGCTCGGCGGAGGCGATCTCCCTGGCCTCCGCACCGAGGCGCGCGGCCCACTCGGCCAGGGCATCGCTCGTGGCGACGAGGACCGCTCGACCCTCGCGGCGCACGACGAGCCGCGGGGCGGCAAGCTGACGCTCGGTGTCGAGCGCGAGGCGGAGGATGCCGAGGGCCGTGCGATGGGCGACGGGCGGGGGGAGCTCCGACCCGCGCTCGATCAGCAGCAGCTCGGCAAGCTCGTCGGCCGTCACCACGCCTCCCTGGCTGGCGACGGTGGTCTCGAGCCAATTTCGCAGCGCCGTGAAGGCGGGGCTGTTGGCGGAGGCGACGAGGAGCTTGGCGAGAAGCTGGCCGATGCGGGCCCGAGTGAGGCCCAGGGCAGTGGCGATCGCGACCTGCGTCGGCCAGGGGTCGACGACGGTGTCGTGGCGGCCGAGGAGGGCCTGCGCGAGGAGGAGGTGGCTTTCGCCAGTGGTGCCGCGCGGCGGGAGGAGCAGGGGAGCGGCGAGCTGGTCGACCGAGAGCGTGGCTGGCAGGCCATGGGTAGCTGGATCGGCCGCGGGCTCGTCGAGCGCGGTCTCGGCGGCGATGTCGGCTGGCCGGGCGCGGGGCAGATCGGCGGGGCCGCCGGCTCGCGGGATCGCTCCGTCAGGCGCGAGGCGCTCGCGGAGGATGGTGACCACGGCGGTGATCTCGCGGCGTGTCTTCGCCCCCACTCCCGGCATCCGGTCGAACTTCGCCCGGCTGCAGGCGAGCAGCTCGCCGACGGTGAGGACGTTGGCCCGGTCGAGGGCGTTGGTGGCGCGTGTGCCGAGGCCGAGCGAGGCGATCGGGCTCGAGAGCGTGGCCGGGGCGAGGAGGCGGCGGAGGGAGGCGTCGTCTTCGGCACCGTCGGTGACCGGGCCCGAGCGGATGCCGGCGAAGCAGGCCTTCCATTCGGCGAGCATCTGCTCGGCATTGTCGAAGCGGAGGGGGATGTCGCGGCGGAAGGCGCGGCGGAAGAACCGGGCCAGGTTCTCGCGGAGGTCGGTGTCGAACAGGTCGGCGTCGATCGTGACCTCGGCCTGGAGCTGCGAGGGGTCGCTGCGGCCGTCGCCCCATGTCGGCAGCGTGCCGGTGGCCATTTCGTGGAGCGTGGCGGCCACGGCATAGCGCTCGGCGTAGCTGTCGTAGCGCGGCGGCGCGCGGCGCACGGGGAGGAGCGGGTCGAGGTAGCCGAGCGTGCCGGCGCGGATGTTTTCCGGGGGCACGGCGGTGAGTGAGAAGTCGAACAGGACGATCGACAGGGCATGGTCGCGGCCGGCGGCACCGACGGCGATGTTGTCGGGCTTGATGTCGCGGTGGAGGATCCCGCGCCGCTCGAGGATCCGCACGACGTCGATCAGGTCGCTGCCGAGCCGCTCGAGGAGCTCGACATGGAGGCGGCCCTCCTTGCGGATCCGCATCGCGAGCGTCTCGATCCGCTTGTTGACCGAGTCGGTGAACACGGGCTTCATGAGGAAGCCGGGATGGTCGCCGAATTCGACCGTTTCCACGATCCCGACCACGCGCTGTTCGCGGTCGAGGGCCAGCGTGCGGAGGACCTCGGCTTCGGCGCGGATCCGCTCGGCATGCTCGGGGGCGGAGGCGACCTTGAGGACGAACTCATCGGCATGTTTCGGATCGGCGCCGGGGCGGCTGACGAGGAACGCCGTCGAACTGGAACCCTGGCCGAGGCGCCGCTCGACGCGGAGATTGCCGGGGAGGATGTCGCCGACGTTCGCCGCGGCGGGGTTTTCGGCTTCGTCGGCGCCGGGGCTGGTGAGCTGGTTTTCGGCTTCGGCGAGGAGCGCGAGAAAATCACCGACCGTGTCGAGCCGGTTGGAGACGTCGGGGTGGGTGGCAAACTGGACCAGCTCGCACAGCGCCGGGGGGGCGCCGTCGAGGACCGCGGCGAGCTGGAGGCCGCGCGCGGTGCGCAGCGCCGCGGCGAGCTCCACGCCGTCGGCCGCCGGGGGTTTGCCCGACAGGATGTGGTAGGCGATGGCGCCGAGGGAAAAGACGTCGAGGTGCTCTCCGAGGCTGTCGCCGGCGACGAGGATGTCGGGGGCCATGTAGGCGGTGGTCGGGTCGTCGACGAGCATGCCGACGTGCGACGTGGCGGTGATCGCCGCCCCGGCATCCCCCGCACCGCTCCCCTCGGCGGCGGCGCGGTAGCCCGTCTGCCAATTGAAGACCTTGAGCCGCGGGCGCGCCGAATCGGCATCGACGACCAACACGCTGCGCGGGGAGAGGGCGCGGTGGACGACGCGGCGGCGGTGGGCATAGTGCATCGTCTCGGCGAGCTGGTGGACCAGGTCGAGGCGCGTGGAGAGGGAGAGCTCGCGGTCGCGCTGGAGGAGGAAGTGGTCGAGCCGGATCGCGGCCGGGTCGTGCTCGAAGATCACGGCGGGGCCGGATTCGTGGGGCGTGCACTGCACCGCCCGGAGGATGCCGGGGCTCTGGAGATTCTCGATGAGCTGGAATTCGCGGATCGCCGCCCGCTCCTCGACGCGGCGCTGCTCCTCCGATTCCCCGAGGCGCACCGGATAGATCCGGATCCGGCGCTTCGTCTCGGGCACCAGCGTGTGGCTCGCGAGCCAGTCCTGGTACCCGCGCCCTTCGTCGATCCGCGCTTCGAGGAGGTAGTCGCTCACGCGCCGCTGCCGGTTCGACGCCCGGATCCCCGCCTGCTCGATCGCCCGCGCGACGAGCTTGGCCGTCGGCTTGTCGAGCCGCGCCCGGCCGGGGAGCGTGGTCAACCCGGGGCACTCGCGCTGCTGGAGGGCGGCCATGATCCCGGGGCGGGGAGTGTCGCCGTCGCGGTCGCGCAGGCAGGTGCGCAGCCGACCGGAAGCAGACAGCTCGCACTGCAGGCCGGGAGCCGAGAGGAAGACGAGTGGCTCGATGAACGGCACCTTGCCGGCGCGTTTCACGGCCGGCTGGTGGTCGAGCAGGTCGGCGAGCTTCTTGGCTTTGGTGTTGGCGAGCTTGAGGGGATTGTCGGTCGAGGTGCGGCGGCCGTCGGTGTCCCAGGTCCAGGTGCCGGCGTCACCGCTGACGCGCCCGGGGCGGCTTTTGATCTCGACGAGAAACAATCCGAACGGCCCGAAGACGAGGAGATCGACCTCGTTGACCGAGCCGTCGCGGGCGATGAACTCGAACAGCGACCAGGCCCGCCACGGCTCGTAGACAGGCAGCCGCTCGCGGACGAAGTCGAGCGCGTCGCGCTCCCACGGGTAGGGCGAATCGGCAAACGCCGTCCAGGTGGCAGTCGGTGGTGGGGTCATGCGTCGATCGCGTGGCGGTGGGCCGGGGAGGACCCCGGCACGAATCCCGTCGTTCCCCACCGCCGAGCCTTGTTCTTACCCCGTGCGCAGGGGGCCGACCAGCGGGTCTGCCGCCGGGCCCGGGGGCGATCGCGCCGCCGTCACACCCGCGCCGCGGCAGACCCCCGCCGCGCCGAACCCCGCAGTGGAGCAGACGAGGTGGACAACCTTGTATCTTGCCCGAGGCACCTTCAAGCGGCCACAGTGAGCCTTCCGTCCATGGTGCTGGGCGCAGCCCAGCCACCGCTGGCACGGAGACCGGCGGTAGGTCGAACAACCTT
>VGZO01000086.1 GCA_016872555.1 Planctomycetota bacterium | reverse complement strand
GAGGTCGGCGGCATGCCAGAGCTGACCGTGGTGGTGGGCGAGCATGTTCCAAAACCTGCGCAGCGCCGCTGCCGGCACCCGGACCCCGAGCTGCGGGATGTCGCGTTCGAGGAATGTCTGGAGGAACTGCCGCCGCCAGGCGACCGATTCGGCCTCGCTCCGGGCGGTGAAGGCGAGCGGAAAGCCTCCGCGCAGCCAGTGGCGCTCGAGCCGGGTGGCGCCAACATCGGCCAGCCTGAACCCCTCGAGCGGCACGGTCTCGACCCGACCCGCGAGTGTCTCGGAGGAGTGCCGGATCAGTTCCGGCGAGGCGCTGCCGAGGATCAGAAACCGCGCCGGGAGCGGGCGGCGATCGGCGAGGACCCGCAGCAGGGGAAACAGGTCGGGCCGCCGCTGGACCTCGTCGATCACGACGATGCCCCGCAGTGTGCGCAGCGCCGTCTCCGGCTCGGCCAGCCGGGCCAGGCCGACAGGGTCTTCGAGGTCGAAATAGTTCGGCGACTCGGGGTCTACGAATTCCCGCGCCAGCGTCGTCTTGCCGCACTGCCGGGGGCCGAGGAGGGCGACGATGCGGCTGCGGGCAAGCGCTCGGGAAACCAGCCGGCGGTCGGTCTGGCGGTCGATCATCCCCCCACTCTATGTCCATGAAAATCTAATGTCTACCGTTAGGATTTCATGGTTCGGTGGCCGCCCTTTGCCGCCCCGGCCAACTGCGATTGCCTCCGGGCCCCCGCGTTCGGGAAGATGCCCGGAGAGCGCCGTGGCCCGATGGGTGCCGCGGCAGGTGCCGGACGAGGGATCGATGCCGCTGTTGAGTGTCCAGGGACTGGTGAAGACCTACGGCCGCCGGAGGGTGGTCGACGGCGTCGATTTCCACGTCGAGGCCGGCGAGATCGTCGGCCTGCTGGGCCCCAACGGCGCCGGCAAGACGACCAGCTTCCGGATGACCTGCGGGATGGTGATCCCCGACTCGGGGCGCGTCCTCCTCGACGACCACGAGATCACGCGCTGGCCGATGGCGAAGCGCGCCCGCGACGGCGGGATGGGCTACCTCGCCCAGGAGCAGAGCGTGTTCCGCAAGCTGACCGTCGAGCAGAACCTGCTGGCGATCATGGAGCTGGTGGGGATGGGGCGGGCGGAGCGCAGGCGCCGCTGCGAGAAATTGCTCGAGCAGTTCGACATCGTCCGGATCCGCAAGTCGCGTGCCCACTACATCTCGGGGGGCGAGAAGCGGCGCCTCGAGATCGCCCGCTGCCTGGTGACGGAGCCGCGGATCATCCTCCTCGACGAGCCGTTCACGGGGATCGATCCGGTGACGATCCACTCGATCCAGAAGATCATCGTCGGCCTGCGTGACGGCGGGATCTCGATCCTGATCACCGACCACCGCGAGCGCGAGACGCTGGCGATCACCGACCGCAGCTACGTGGTCCGCGCCGGCAAGGTGCTCTGCCACGGCACCGCGCAGGAGGTGCTCTCCAACCCCGACGCGCGGAAGTTCTATTTCGGCGAAGCCCCGGTCGACGTCCCCAACGCCGTCGAGGCGGCGTAGCGGAGCGCGGGCCGCCTGAGCCCCTATCCAGGGGGCTGACACCGGCGTAGGCCGGCAGCCTCGTCCCGGCCGGTGTGATGGCGTCGCCATGTCCAACGCCTTCTTCGAGCAGCCGATCCTCAACTCCCCCTACGTGGCCCCCGCGCGCCATTGGGAGCTCGACAAGGACGGCCAGCCGACGCAAGCCATCGTCGAGACCCGGCGGAAGGCCGAGTTCGTCACGCCGATCCCGAAGCCGAAGAAGCGGAAGGGCAAGAAGGACACGCAGGCCGACTTGCCCCTCGGGGACGACACCGGCCTCTCGACTCGACAGCAGCAGTACGAGTCGATGTCGATCATCAACGAGATCAGGAGCGCCGTCACCACCTGGCGCGAGCGGCTCAAGCCCAGCGAGTGGCAAGTCACCCCCGAGACGGCCCGGCTCCTCAAGCATTGGCGGTCGCACCAGTTCGCCGGGGTGCGCCCGTTTTTCTGTCAGGTCGAGGCGGTGGAGACCGCCATCTGGCTCACGGAAGTCGCCCCGCACTCCGCCGCCGGGAAACGGATCCTCGAATACCTCGCCCGGGCCAACGACGATGCCAACCCCGGGCTCCACCCGCTTCGTGAACTTCACCACGTCCCGCGACACCATGTGGGAGACGGCCCCCGACCGCTGCCACGTGAATTGGGTGGTCTGCGACAGCGGCTGGGAAGCGCAACTCTGCCGCGTGGTCGAGGATCATCCGCAGGTCCGGGCCTACGTGAAGAACCACGGGCTCGGCTTCGAGGTGCCCTACCGCTACGGCTCCGAGGTCCGCCGCTACCGCCCCGACTTCATCGTGCGCGTCGATGACGGCCACGGTGACGATGATCTCCTGAACCTCGTCGTCGAGATCAAGGGCTACCGCCGCGAGGATGCCAAGGAGAAGGCCGAGACGATGAAGACCTACTGGGTGCCGGGCGTAAACCATCTCGGCCACCACGGCCGGTGGGGCTTCGCCGAGTTGACCGAGGTCTACACGATCGAGAGCGAGTTCACCGCCAAGATCGAGAGGGCGTTTGGAGACTTGATCGAGGCAGCCGGTGCACCGCCCGTTCTGAAGCCGGTGTAGCGGCAGGCAGCGCGAGTCAACGGCGACGCTCGGGCGGGTGGTGAGGAGCGAATGATGGCCTCCGTGTCGATCGAAGACGTGCCGACTCCCGTGGCCGCGTCGATCATCCGCGGAGGGCGGGTATGAGCGACATCTCCCGGGAGAAGGCCCTCATCTTCCGCATCACTCACATCGACAACGTGCCGTGGATCCTTTCCCACGGCGTCCATTGTCAAAGTGCTGCCACGAAGGACCCGGCCTTTCGGTCCATCGGTGACCCCGACTTGATCACCAGACGCTCGAACCGAAAGGTGCCCATCGCGCCCGGCGGAACGCTGAGCGACTACGTTCCGTTCTACTTCACGCCCCACTCGCCGATGCTCCTCAAGATCAAGACGGGGCATGGGGTGGAGCAGCTCCCGATGGCCGACATCGTGATCCTGGTGTCGTCGCTGCCGAAGCTCGTCGAGACCGTCACACCCTTCGTCTACACCGACCGCTACGCCTACGTTCAGACGGCCCGATACCTTGCCGACCTGCACGACCTCGACTGCATCGACTGGCACTTGCTCCGCGAGCGGAATTTCCAACGGGATCCGAACCACCCTGAACGAAACGAGCGGTATCAGGCGGAAGCACTCGTCCACCGCCATCTGCCCGTCTCGGCGCTGCTCGGGATCGCGTGCCATGGCCCGGGGCCTCTGGAGCGGCTCCTTGGAATACAGACAACTGCCGGGGTATGTTTGAAAATCCTCAAAAAACGCTCCTGGTACTTCTGATGATCCGCTACACCCAAGGCAATCTGCTCGAAGCCCCCGTCGAGGCGCTCGTCAACACCGTCAACGAAGTCGGGGTGATGGGCAAGGGGATCGCGCTCATGTTTCGGGAAGCATTTCCCGAGAGTTCCCGGCGGTACATCGCCGCCTGTCGGGCAGGGGAAGTGAACGTCGGGACGATGTTCGTCGTTCGCGACCACGATCTGACCGGGCAGCGCTGGATCATCAACTTTCCGACCAAGAAGCACTGGCGCCAGCCGTCGAGGATGGAGTGGATTCGCGACGGCCTCCACGACCTGGCGCGGGTGATCCGGGCGCGGCGGATTCGGTCGGTGGCCATCCCGCCGCTCGGTTGCGGGGCCGGCGGGCTCGAATGGTCGCAGGTCAAACGGGAGATCGATCTTGCGCTCGCCGATCTCGACGAGGTCGACGTCGTCGTTTTTGAGCCGACGTCGGAGTACCCCAACACCCCCAAACGCAGCGGTGTCGAGCACCTGACGCCGTCGCGGGCGCTGATGGCGGAGCTGGTGAGGCGGTACGGTGTGTTGGGAATGGACTGCACGAACCTCGAAGTGCAGAAGCTCGGGTGGTTCCTCACCAGGGGGATCCGCAAGCTGCGGCTGACCGACCCCCTCGGTCTGAAGTATTCCCCGGAAAAGTATGGTCCGTACGCGGATAATCTCCGGCACCTGCTCAATGAATTGGACGGGAGCTACCTGCACTGTGAGAAGCGGCTCAGCGATGCCGGGCCGACCGATTTGATCTGGTTCGAAGCCTCGAAGCGATCGGCAGTCGAAGCGTTCCTTCAGTCGGTGGAGTGCCTCGAGTACCGCAACGCGCTGGAGGCGACTGCCGCGGTGATCGACGGATTCGAGTCGCCGCTCGGCATGGAACTGCTGGCAACCGTCGATTGGATGGCGTCCGAACGGCAATGCCCGCTGACCCTTACGGCCGTCAAAGCGGGGTTGGCCGAATGGCCGGGCGGTCACGCGGCCGCCCGCCGCAAGCTGAGGCTTTTCGATGATCGCCTGCTGCTCATTGCCATCGAGCGGCTGACCGCCGCCAGCCTCTCGGGCTGACGAGTGAACTCGCGCTGATCGGAGTGGCCGGGCGCCCGACTCCCAGGAAGGATCCGATGGCCAAGCGCAAGAACGCAGATGTCTTCCCCAAGGTCGTCGAGATCAAGGGCTACCACCGCGAGGATTCCAAGGAGAAGGCCGAGACGATGAAAACCTACTGGATGCCCGGCGTGAACCGCCTTGGCCACCACGGCCGCTGGGCTTTCGCCGAACTGACCGAGGTCTACCAGATGGAGAGCGAGTTTGCCGCCAAGGTGAAGGGCTGTTTCACCGACTTGATCACTCGGGTGACGGGCGGTGCTGCCCGCGATCGCGGCGGTGCGGTCGTGGGGTGAGGGGGTAGAATCATCGCCAGGGTGAGGGTCCAAGAGCGTTCTGGAGGTGCCGACCGATGGCCACGGTGACGATTGATGAAGCCCAGGCCCGCCTTGCCGAGTTGATCGACCATCTCCGTGCGGGCGAGGAATTGACGATCACCCGCAGCGACCAGCCCATCGCCAGGCTCCAAGCAGAGGGGCCCATTCCCGTGATGCCGCGGGCGCCCGGTTCGGCCTTGGGGACGCTGGTCGTCGTGTGCGAAGACGAGTCGCATCTCGACGACTTCGCGGAGTACATGCGGTGAGGATCCTTCTCGACTCTACGGCGTTGCCCGGCTCTGGGAGCAGCCACCACCCAAACCGACGGCTCTCCCGATGGCCACGCGCGAGAAGGCGGATGTCTTCCCCAAGGCCGAGTGCGAGTGTCTCGACGACAAGCCCTCTGAAGATACGAAAAGGGCGTCCACGAAGCCGAAGTCCCGAAGGATCGCGGTCAAGGTCATCAACCACCTCGGGGACGAGGTGATGAAGGTTTTTCGGGTGTAGGATGGGCCCGGCGTGGTCTTCACTCACAGTAGCTCGTTGCCATGGCAAAGCCACCAGTCTCCGCGGCCATCGACGTGCGGCACACGTTTCCCGCGCTGGCTCACGCGCCGGTTGTTGAGACAGTCGTGGAATGGCGTGCCGAGCCGACCGTCACCGTCAAGATCGACGAAATGCGGCCGACGTTGGAGCAGTCATTCAAGGGCTACTCAATCCAGCCCTTGCGGCACCTGCAGACGACGATCGCGGCGTCGGAACACGGCGTTGGGGTTGCCGAGGCAGTGGAGCAATCCGGATATCGTGTCGTTTCCGCGGACGGCCATGTCGTGGGCCAGATACTTCCCAATGGTGTAGCGGTCAGTCGTTTGGAGCCGTACGCGGGGTGGGAGGAGTTTCTTCCTCGGGCCCGCCCGTTTCTTACGGCGTTTGTCATGGCCGCTCAACCGACGACGTACAGCCGACTTGGTGTCCGCTCCATCTCCAAAATTCCGCTTGCCGTCGGCAAGGGGGTGGCCACCTTCATGAAGGGCGTGGGACGCCCGTGGAGCGATTTCGGCCTGGAGTCGACATCGTTCTTCCATCAGGATGCCGTACGCTGGCCCGGCACGGCATATGGCGTTCGCCTTGTACGGGCAATGGACCCCAGCGAGGCTGGCGACTTGGGCGTTCTGTTCCTCGACATTGATATCTCGTTGGAGGAGACTATTCCGTTGGATGAGGCGGATCAGCGGCTCGAGGAAATGCGATTTCTGAAAAATCGTGTGTTTTTCTCGACTGTCAGGAACGCCGAGGCCCATTTTGGCGAGCGGAGATGATCGATGGTGGCAGGCGGCTGGAGAAAGCACTTCGGGGCGGGGCCCGCGGCCCTGCGACTTGAAGAAATCGCGGAGGGAAGCCGAAAGCGACAGCGCGTTTCGCTGACTTTCGCCCGCACCAGCGGGCCAACGCGAAAGCCCGCTGCTGAGGCGCTGTTCGAGGAATGGATTCAGTATTCCAAACCCGATTGGGATGGCGAGGAGGCGCGTGCGGTGCCGCCGGATCGCCTCCGCTCGGCGATCGCGCTCGTCGAAGCCTTGCCGCTGACGTTTCCCGCCCCTGAAGCCTGCGCAGACCGCGATGGGGACTTCTGCCTTGAATGGCACCGCGGTCCCAGGAGAACGATCAGCGTAAGCATCGGTGCCGCTGGGGTGCTGCACTGGGCGGCCGTGATCGGCGACGATGACCCAAGAGGCACGTGGCGATTTTCGCCCGACGTGGGTGACGACGCCCCGGAGATGCTTCGCTACCTCCTCAGTCGGATTTACAGATGAGCCGGGGTCACTTCGAATGCTCGATCCAAGCAAAGTTCCCGATGTCACAGATGAGGAGACGCTGGCCCGATTCGTGATGGTGCAGGGAAACATCAGGGCCGATGGAACGCTGCGGCACAACGAATTCATTCCGCCCGCCTCGGGGAAGCTCTCGGTGATGAGGCACCTGCAGGCGACAACGGATGAGATTTGGGACGAAGGGCGTGAGGTAGCGAGACTGCGCGGCAAGCGACTCCTCGCGCGAGCGGATTTCGCGGCCGGCGAGTGTCGGAGTGTCGGCCTGCGGGTCACGGCGTCGCCCGTCGAGCTCGACCCGCCATCGACCGCTGAACCTCGGCGGAGGCTGGCAAACCCGAATCATGCCGATGTGGTCTATCCGACTTTCGCGGCTACCCATCCGGGTTCGCCCCTGCCGAAAGCTGACCGGATGGCGATCGCAAAAGCACTCGTAGCCAACGGCCTTCGGGTGATTTTCGCGCCCGTCACCTCGGCCGATCCGGACTCCGCGGCAAACTCACCGGGGTAGCCAGCAATTCGGTCTTCTGCCTGGCCCGTCCGCTCGCCCCGCGCCGGTCAGGCGGTCCGGCGGCGGCGGCGCAGGTAGACCGTGCCGGTCACCAGTGCACCGGTCACCATCAGCGCCGTCGAGGGCTCGGGCACGGCGACGAGCTTCACGCTGCCGCCGCCACCCTCGTTGAGGACGATCCCGATATCCCAGGACTGCGGCCCGGCCGTGCCGGTGATCGTCGGGAGATTGCCGAGCGCCAGGCCGTTGTTGACGATCGAGCCGGTGAACGTGAACAGCGTCCAGGCGATCGGGTTGGTAAGCGTGGCGTTGGTCGTCCAGTTCGACACCGCCGTCGGATCGGGCACGTTGAGCGTGCCGTCGAGGACGAGGTTGCCGTTGATGATCACCAGGTCGTTGATCCCGCCGCCGGCGGTCTGGTTGGTCTCCGCGAGATCGAAATTGAGGACCGATCCGGCCGACAGGCCGAGGTCGCCGGTGATCGACAGCGTGCCCGGCCCGCCGCCCGGGGCGAGCGTGCCGTTCATGAGCACGTTGCCATTGATCGCACCGGTCCCGGTCAGCGTCGCGCCGCTGCCGATCGTCACGCCGGTCGACGTGAGCGTGCCGCGCACCTCGAGCGAGGCGCCGCTCCCCACCGTCACCGGCCCGGCGCCCAGCGCCGTGGTCGGGGCCACCTCGAGGATCCCGCCGGTGACGCCGACCGTTCCGGTGAAGCCCGTGTTGAGGGCCGCGCCGGTGAGTGTCAGCCTGCCGGTGCCGGTCTTCTCGAACAGCCCCGTGCCGTTGATGTCGCCGGCAAACGTGCCGTCGGTGGTTTGGTTGAACTCGAGCGCCGCGTTGGTCGTGATCGTGCCCTGGAGGCTCGTCGTGGTGCCAATCAGTCGCCCGGCCTGGACCGTGGTGGCGCCGGTGTAGGTGTTGGCACCGGAGAGGCGCCACGTGCCCGAGCCGTTTTTGACCAGCGACACCGGCAGGCCCGAGGCGTCGGCGATCACGGCCGCGAGCGTGTTGTTGCCGGTGTTGGACCCGGTCAGCGTCAGCACACGCGACGTCAGCGCGGCAGGGGGGGTGAAGGTCAGTGTCTGTGCGCCGGCGGTGTTGGTGCCGTTGGCACTGAGGCGCACGAAGTTGACGCCGACTTCGGTGACCGTCGTGCCGGCGGGAATGCCGGCCCCCGATGCCGTCACCGCCGAGCCGACGACGATCTGCGCCGCCTGCGACGTCGTGAGTCCGACCACGCCCGCACTGGCGACCAGCGTGCTTGAAAATGCCACCGTGCCGGCGCCTTGGCTGATCGTGCCGGTGTTGGCCAGCACCAGCGCCCCCGACCCGGAGGCATCGATCGTGCCTCCCGAGCCCTGCATCGTGAACAGCCGGTCGGTCGATTCACCGGCGCCAGAGTACCGGAGGGTGCCGGTGTTACCGACCGCGTTGCCGGTGAGCACGAGGTAGGCCGAATTGGCCGGTGCCTGGCCGAGATTGCCGACGGTGCCACCGTTGCCGATCGTGGCCGCCGAGAGCGTGCCTTCGCGCACGATCGTCTGGCCGCTGTAGGTGTTCGCCCCGGTGAACGTGAGCGTTCCCGCGCCGTGCTTGATCACGCCGCCGCCGTTGATGATCCCGTTGAGCGTCACGGGGGCCGACGTGCTCTCGACGGAAACCACCGAATTGTTGGTCGCGGCCGAATTCAGGAACATGCCGCCGTTGAGGGTGAGCGGCTGCGAGCCGCCGAACCGGGCGAAGCCGTTGGTGAGGATGACGTCGTTGGCAAACGTATTGGGCCCGCTTCCAGCGGACAC
>VGZO01000085.1 GCA_016872555.1 Planctomycetota bacterium | reverse complement strand
CGTTCGCGTCTCGGTGACGCCGCTGTTCTCCGGTGTCGGACAGGTGACCACGTTCAACTTCGCCGGCGGCGGTGCGATGGGCACCGGCGGGATGGGTGGCGGTGGCATGGGCGGCATGGGTGGCGGGGGCATGGGCGGGATGGGTGGCGGCGGCATGGGCGGGATGGGCGGCATGGGCGGCGGCGGCATGGGCGGCGGCTTCTGCTGGGTCGCCCGCGAGGTGTACGGTGCCGACGACCCGCGCTGGCTGCTGTTCCGCGAGTGGCTCCGCAGCGATGCCCCGCGCTGGCTCCACGACTTGTACGGCCGCGAAGGTGAGCGTTTCGCCGCCTGGATCAGCGACAAGCCGGCCGCCAAGGCGGTGGTGCGGTCGCTGATGGACGCGGCGATCGCCCCCCGGCTCGAACGGCCGTAGCAGCCGGTGGCCGCGTCGACGCCGCACCCACACCAGGACCAGCGATGGCCACCTTCGGCGTGATCCTGGCAGCGGCCGGAAAGAGCAGCCGCTTCCAGGACGCCAATTACAAGAAACCGTTCGCCCCGCTGGCGGGTCGGCCCGTGTGGCTGCATTCGGCCGAACGGTTCACCGACCGTCCCGACGTCAAGCAGGTGGTGATCGTCGTCGCCCCCGACGATCGTGTGGCGTTCGTCGAGAAGTTCGGCGCCAACCTGGCGTTCATGGGAATCACGCTCGCCGAGGGGGGAGCCCAGCGCGCCGATTCCGTCCGCCGCGGCCTGGAAAAACTCTCCCCCGAGATCGACGTCGTCGCGATCCACGACGCCGCCCGCCCCTGCCTGGCAGCGGCGTGGATCGACAAGGTGTTCGCGGCCGGTGCCCGCACGGGGGCGGCGATCCTCGCCACCCCGGTCGTCGCCACGCTGAAGCGCGTCGCCGCCGACCAGACGATTTCGGGCACGGTCGATCGCACCGGGCTGTGGGAGGCGCAGACCCCGCAGGTGTTCTCGCGGGCGCTGCTCGAGAAGGCGTTCGCCACCGCACCCGGCAGCCAGGCGACCGACGAATCGTCGCTGATCGAGGCGCTCGGCCACCCCGTGATCGTCGTGCCGGGATCGCCCCTCAACATCAAGATCACGTCGCGCGAGGACCTGCGGATGGCGGAGAAGTGCCTCGAGGCGCTTCCCAAGCCGAAGCTCACCGGCCCCCACCACCCCTTCGGCGACGACGACCGATGGCGTTGAACCACACGGATCTCCTCGCCGATCTGGCGGCCCGCGGCCTGGTCCACCAGTCGACCGATCTGGCCGGGCTGGGATCGTGGCTCGCCACGGCCGGGCGACGGATCTACTGCGGATTCGATCCGACGTCCGACAGCCTCCATGTCGGGAGCCTGCTGCCGCTGGTGCTCCTGCGGCGCGTGGCGGCGGCCGGTCACGAACCGATCGCCCTGCTCGGTGGTGCCACCGGGATGATCGGCGACCCGAGTGGCAGGAGCGAGGAGCGCAACCTGCTCGCCCCGGAGCAACTCGCCGCCAATCTCGCGGGGATCGGCCACCAGATCCGCACCCTGTTGGCGGCACCGGGGCCCGACGGCCGCGTCACCTCCGGTCCCGTCCACGTCGTCGACAACGCCGATTGGATGCGCGGTGTCGGCTATCTCGCCTTCCTCCGCGACGTCGGCAAGCACGTGCCGCTGTCGCAGATGCTCGCCAAGGATTCGGTGCAGTCGCGTCTCGATCGCGACGGCGGGCTGTCGTACACCGAATTCAGCTACATGCTCCTCCAGGCCTGGGACTTCGTCCATCTGTCCGACGCCTTCGACTGCCGGGTCCAGTTGGGCGGCAGCGACCAGTGGGGCAACATCACCGCCGGGATCGAGCTCGGGCGCCGGCTCCGCGGTCGCGAGCTCCACGCCGTCACCTGCCCGCTGCTGGTGAAGTCGGACGGCACGAAGATGGGGAAGACCGCGTCGGGAGCGATCTGGCTCGACGCGAAACGCACCAGCCCGTTCCGGTTCTACCAGTACTGGATCAACCTCGACGACACCGACGCCGGCCGCTGCCTGCTGCGGCTCACCGAGCTCCCACTCGACGAGATCCGCGCGCTCGACGCCCAGCGCGCCAGCGACCCGGCCGCGCGGACGAGCCAGAAGCGCCTCGCCGAGGAGCTCACCCGCCTCGTCCACGGCCCCGACGGCCTGGCCCACGCCCGGCAGGCGACGGAGGTGTTTTTCGGCGCCGAGGTGGCGAGCCTCGACCCGACGGCGCTCGACGACGTGTTCGCCGACGTCGCCAGCCACGAGTTTTCCAGGACGGCTCTCGACGGCGAGGGCTTGGCGGTCGTCGAGGCGTTCGAGCGGACCGGCCTGGCGCCGAGCCGGTCGGCGGCGCGGCGGACGATCGAGCAGGGTGGCGGCTACGTCAACAACCGCCGGGTCTCGGATCCCACGCGGCGGCTGACCTCCGCCGACCTGGTCGGCGGAACGTCGATCGTGCTCCGGTCGGGAAAGAAGTCGTACGCGCTGGCGCGGTTCGCCGATCGGCCTTGACCCGGGCCGGCGCGGGGGCGTACTGCTGCGGCCCCTCCGAGGAGCCCGCCATGCGTTCCCTCCGCCTCGCCCTCGCGTCCCTGCTCCTGGGCGCGACGGCCTTCGCCGCCCCCCCAGAAGGCCGCGACGGCCCCGGCACCACCGGCCTCGAGGATCGGCTCGTCGCCGGGCTCCAGGTGAGGCGCCCCGCCGATCGCGACTACATCGGCCGCGTCGTCGGATTGGTGGAGGAGGGCCGGTTGCCGCCGAAGCTCGTCGACGCGACGTTCCTGTGGGCCGTGCGCCGCCGCCAGCGGCACCCGCTCCCGGCGTTCCGCGAGGCGCTCCGCCTCCAGGCCGACCGGCTCGGCATCGCCGTTGAGTGACGCGGCGTCAGCCGAGCCCCAGCAGGCCGTGGAGCCGGGGATCGGCGAGCGAGTCCGCCACCAGCCTGACGCCGCTGAAATCGTGACTCCGGCTGTGTTCGCCCGGCACGGCGACGACGACCGCGCCGGCTGCCACGCCCGCCCGGCATCCGACGTGCGAATCCTCGAGCACGACGAGCTGCCCGGGGACCACGCCGAGCCGCTCGGCGGCGAGCCGGTAGATCGCCGGGTCGGGCTTGCCCCGTTCCACGTCGTGGGCGGTGAGCACGCAGGCGAAGCGGTCGGCCAGCGCCAGCCGCGCGAGGATGTCGTGGGCGTAGTCCGGCGCACTGCTGGTGGCGACGCAGCGCGGCACGCCGGCCGCGGCGAGCCGGTCGAGCAGCGCCACCGCCCCGGGAAGCGCCGCCAGCCGCGCGTCGAGGAAGCCGACGAAGATCTCGCGCGTCTCGCGCGACAGGGTCTCGATCGTGTCCGACAGCCCGTGCCATTCGATCATCGTCTTCAGGGCCACCGCCTGCGGCCTCCCCACCATCGCGTCGAGGAGGTCCGGGCCGAGGCTGCGGCCGCGGCGCCGGAGCAGTTCGGCGCCGACGTCGGGATAGATGTCCTCGGTGTTGACCAGGAGGCCGTCGAGGTCGAAGGCCACGGCGAGGCGCGGTGCGGGATCGGCAGAGGTCGTCATCGGTCGGCGGGGGCGTCGTGCGGGGAAGGGGCTCGGTCACCGGCGGGGATCCGGTACACGGCGTAGACGCCGGCGCGGTGGAGGAGATCCCAACCGAAGTCATCGATGCCGGGCACGTCGACCGGCACGATCGCGTGGGTGGCGCCATAGCGGGCGGCGGCGGCGGCGGCGCGCTGCCGGCCCAGTTCGGCCGTGCTGTTGACCATCCCGCGGAGCGAGCCGTCGCGTGAGTAGCAGTCGATCATCCGGCGGCGCCATTCGAGCAGCGAGGGGACGTCCTGGGGGCTGTTCTTCCAGCCGACCACCTCGGCACGGCCGGTGAACCAGGTGAAGCTCGCCGCGCCGCGCGGCGTGAGAAACCGGGCACCGGCGGGGACGTTCGCGGCGACCCAGCGGCAGGCGTCGCGCCAGGCCGGGGCGTCGACTCGGGCATCGGCGCGTGGCGCGGGGGTGGAGCGTCCCGGGAGTGGCCAGTGGGCCGACTGTCCGGCGAGATCGGCTGCCAGCAGCAGGGCCGCGAGCGCTCGGGTCGCCGGGACGGGAAGGGGCACGATTCGGGCGAGCACGGCGCGGTCGGCCAGAACCGCGGCCACCGTCGCCGCGAGCGACAGGGGCACGAGCACGTCGGCGAGCCGGAAAAAGTAGTAGCGGAGCAGCCCGTAGACGGCGGCCGGTGCGAGGGGCTCCGCCAGCGACACGACCACCCCGGCGGCCGAGATCACCAGCGCCGCCAGCGTGAGCCGGTCGCTGCGGCGCCAGGCGGGGGTCGAGGGCAGCCGGCCGCGGAGGAGGAGCCACACGCACACCGCGAGGACGTGGCGCGCCCACAGCCCGTCGGCGAACGAACGGAGCAGGAGATGATGGGGGAGGCGCTCGACGACGTAGATCCGCGTCGCCGCGATCCGCTCGGCGGCCTCGGCCCCGGCAGTCAGCCCCAGTGCCGGCACGACACCGACCGCCGCGGCGGCAACGCCGGCTCCGAGCCAGGCCACGTCGCTGGCTTTCCACGGAGGCAGTTCCCCCCGGCTCCACCATGCCGCCAGCACCAGCGCCACCTGCGCCCAGCCGCCGACGAGCGGATGCAGCGCGGTGCCCGCGCCGGCCAGCGCCCAGGCGAGCGAAAACCGGCCGCGGGCCCAGACGCCTGCCGCCGCCAGGACGAATCCCCACGCAAAAACCTTCGCCTCGCAGCCGCCGAGCACCCACTCGCCGGCCGCCGTCGTCTGCCGCAGCGCCAGCGCGAACAGCGCCCCGGCGGCGATCCGCGCCGCCGCCGACGGGAGCAGCGGCCGCAGCGCCCACCAGGCTCCCACGGCCACGGCCAGCCAGCCGGCCCAGCGGCCCACCCAGGCCGCCGACTCGAGGGGCATTTCCGCCGCGATCGCGCCGAAGAGACGGAAAAACAGCCCGTGGCCGTCGGGTGTCTCGAGAAAGAAATCGCCGCGGCCAAAGTCGGGATCGGCCGCGTGGCGGGCCTTGGTGAGGTAGACCGTCTCGTTGACGTCGGGCACCGGCCAGGCCCCGGTCGCCGCGCAGAGAAGCGTGAGCACTGCCAGCTCCCCGATCACCGCCGCCGTCGACTGGACCGGTCGCTGCATGAAACGGCCTTGGTTTCCCGGACGATCTCGCACGGGCGACGGCAACCCTCCGGCAGGATACAGTGAGCGGCATGCAACCCGAAGCCGTCCCTCCCGCCCCGGCAGGCCCCGCCACGGCCGCCGGCGGCGCCGCGCTCCGTTCCGCAGTGGCTGCCGGGCAGATCGCGATCGTCGGAGCGCCACTGGCGATCGCCGCGAAACTCGTCGAACGCTCCGGCTTCGACGCCGTCTACCTGTCGGGCGCCGCGCTGTCGGCCGGTGGCCTCGCCGTGCCCGACGTCGGACTGTTCTCCCGCGCGCAGCTGGTCGAGCAGACCCGGATCCTCGCCCGGGCGGTGACGATTCCGCTCGTCGTCGATGCCGACACCGGGTTCGGCGGTCCCGACGAGGTGGCCCGCACCGTCCGGCTCCTCGAGGAAGCCGGGGCGGCGGCGATCCAGATCGAAGACCAGGTCGCCGTCGGCAAGCGCTGCGGCCACCTCGCCGGCAAGCAGGTGATCGCCGCCGCCGAGATGGCCGAAAAGGTGGCCGCCGCGGCCGAGGCCCGGCGCGACCGCGATCTGGTGATCATCGCCCGGTCCGACGCGCGGGGCGTCGCCGGCCTCGACGACTGCCTCCGCCGGCTCGAGGCCTACCGCGACGCCGGCGCCGACTGGCTGTTTCCCGAGGCGCTGGCCACGCGCGATGAGTTCACCACGGTCGGCGGCGTTTTCCGCGGCCGGCTGCCGCTGGTGGCCAACATGACCGAGTTCGGCGCCGGGCCGCTCCTCGACCGCGACGACCTGGAGTCGGCCGGATTCGCCGCGGTCCTCTACCCGATGACACTCCTCCGCCTGGCGATGACGGCGATGGAGGCGGGGCTGGCGATCCTCGCCGAAGAGGGCTCGCAGGAGGAGCTCGTCGACAGCATGCAGTCGCGGGAGGAGCTGTACGAACTGCTCGACTACGATCCCGCCCACCCGGAGCGCTGGCTCGAGGCCAACGGCCTCGGAGGCGCGACGGGAGCCGATGGAGCCTCGCCGCGATGACCGCTCCCAATTCCGACGCCGGCACCGCGGCCGGCGGACCCCCGCCTGTCGCCCGCGGTCTGGCCGGCGTGATCGCCGGTGAGACGGCGATCTCGTCGCTCGACAGCGGCCTCCGCTACCGGGGCTACGGGATCGAGCCGCTCGCCCGGGCGGCCGACTTCGAGGATGTCGCCTACCTGCTTCTCCACGGCGAGTTACCCGACCGCGCCGAACACGGCCGGTTCACGGCGCGCGTCCAAGCGGCCGCGGCAACGCCCGACCGGACCGTGATCGATGCCCTGGCCCTGCTCGCCGCCCGCGAGCCGGAGGCGGCGCCGATGGACGCCCTCCGGACCGGCGTCAGCATCCTCGGCCAGATCACGCGCGACGAGGCCCCGGGACCCCATGCCGCCCTCGTCGCCGCGGCCGAGCGGCTCATCGGCCAAGTGCCGGCGATTCTCGCCGCCTGGCTCGACCTCGTCGCCGGGCGCCCCGTGGCCCGCTGGCCCGATGCGGCGCTGGCCCCGGCGCTCCTCGAGCGACTCACTGGCGCCGCCCCCACCGCGGCCGCTGTCGCGGCCTTCGGGGCGACCCTCGTCCTCTACGCCGAGCACGAGTTCAACGCCTCGACGTTCGCCGCCCGGACGGTGGTTTCGACAGGCTCCGACATGCATTCGGCGATCGTGGCGGCGATCGGCACCCTCAAGGGCCCGCTCCACGGCGGTGCCAATGAGAAGGTCCTCGAGGTCCTCGCCGCGATCGGCGCGGCCGATCGGGCCGCCCCCTGGCTCGAGGAGCAGTTCGCCGGCAAACGCGTCGTGATGGGGTTCGGCCACCGTGTCTACAAGCACGGCGACGTCCGGGCGAAGCTCCTCGGCGAGCTGTGCGCCGCGATGGTCCGCGGCACGCCCGGCGAGGACCTGGAGACGCTGGCGCGGCGCGTCGAGGAGATCATGCTCGAGCGCAAGGGGCTGCGGCCGAACCTCGACTGGCCGGCAGCCCGCGTCTACCACGCCCTCGGCCTGCCGGTGAAGGTGTTCACGCCGATCTTCGTCGTCGCCCGGATGAGCGGCTGGACGGCCCACGTCATCGAACAGGCGGGGGACAATCGGCTCATCCGCCCCCTGTCGCTCTACGCCGGCCCTGCCCCGCGCGACTACCGGCCCCTCGGGAGCCGGTAGATCGGCCTGGCCCGACGTCGCCGCGGCCAGCACCGGAAAGCGAGCGGGGCGTGGCGGCCCGGGTGAGCCACCACGCCCGCGCCTGCGTGCCGAAAAGCGCCGGGCGGTTCACAACGCCGCGGCGGCGGATGTCGCCGGCCCCGCGCCGTTGGCCGGCGGGGCCTCGGCAGCCGGCTCGACCGTGGCCTGCACCAACACGCTCGGGACGACGTTCTCGCCCAGGTCGGTGGCGATCTTCAGCTCGCGCTCGATCTTGCCGGTCGCGTCGCCGGCCTTGAACGTCACCGGCAGGATGTGGACCAGGGCCGGCTCGGGCTTCGCCGGGCAGGTGATGCAGTCGTCGCCGCAATCGATGCCCGTCACCTTGAACGGCCGGTCGGCCTTGACGACGACGTTCTTCGTCACCGTCCCGCCACAGGGGACGGCGCCCATCGCCAGCAGCTGCGGGCTGACGGTGACCGGGGCCACGATCAAACCCTCGACGTCCATCGGGATCTGCGTCGCCCGCGGGTCGTTGGTGACGAGGATCAACTGGCCCTTGAGGAACCCCGCCGGAGCCCCGGGCTTGAGCCGGAAGGTGAGGTCGTACGACGACTGGCCGCCGCTCCGCTGCGGCTTCGAGAGCATGACTTCGAAATTGGAATTGACGCTCCGGACATCCTGGATCACCCAGGGGAAATCACCCGACCGAGAGACGCGGACCTTCTGCTCGGCGCCGCTCCCGAAGGGCACCTTGCCGAGGTCGACGAACGCGGGGGTGAAGGCGACGTCGCCGCGGATGTTGCCGCTGACCCGGAGCTGGACCTCGGCATAGAACGGCTTGTCGAACGTCACCGTCAGCGTGGCGCCGCGCTGGCCGACGAACGAGTGGGTGTTGAACGTGGCGATGATCTCGGCACTCTCCCCGGTCTTCAGGTCGTGGCGGGAGACCTTGGGGGAGGTGCACCCGCAACTCGACCGCACGGAGACGACGTGGACGTCTTCCTTGTAGGTGTTGGCGAAGACGAACCGGTGCTCCGTCTTCGCGCCCCGGGCGACGGTGCCGAAGTTGTGGGAGGTTTCGGTGAACATCTTCTTCGCCCAGTCCTGGGCCACGGCGGGCGCGGCCGAGACGACGGCGAGACAGACAGCGACGAGGGTGGTGCGCGGGAGGTTCATTGTTAGGGGGTGGACGGTCCAGTGAGGGGGGTGTGTCGGGGCCCTGCTCCATCCAACAACCAGAGGGTACGGATGCCGTCGATCGGGAGTCAACTCGACCGCGGGCCCGGGGTGAGGCGCACGAAGGCCTCGTGGGGAGTATCCCGCGCGCCCCAAGTGTCGGCGGCTGCCGATCCGACGTTTTCGCGGCCGGGTGGTGCGGCCCGTCCAGTCCGACCGATACCACCGCGGAGGTTTGCTAGGATGGCAAGGTCGGTGTCCGGCTCCGCCCGTGCGAGAACTGCCGGAGCCGAGGTCGTCGGTGGGACCGGTTCCCCACGGCGGCCGAGCGAATGGGGACCGGACACCCTCGGGGGCGTACTGGTTTCGACCGGATCGTCGGAGGTCCGGACCGCGTGCCGTGGTTGGTCGGCTGGCCACGTTAAAAGTCGACCAAGCTTCAATTGCCGAAGCTCAGTTTTCTCTGGCTGCTTAATTAAGTAGCCCCGAGCGATGGCCCCAGTCGGAAGGGCCTCCCAATCGGTCGCCAAATCCGACTCGCCCCGGTTCACCGCCTGGTACGGCCGGGGTCAAAAACGTTCCGGGCTGGTCAGCGAGGCACCCTGCCGGCCGGGGGCCCGCCGACGAGATCCAAATCGACCGGATACGCACGTAGACGTTCGTACTGAAGCATCACGGGACGCGGGTTCGACTCCCGCCGCCTCCA
>VGZO01000084.1 GCA_016872555.1 Planctomycetota bacterium | reverse complement strand
ATAGCGCGCCTGCGGTTCGCCTCGATACCAGTCGAGGCCAGGCCGGTCTTGCCCTCGGGGGTGAGTATTCGCGTACGATGCGCAGGACATGCCACCCGAGACAGGTGACTGCGCTGGCTCCCAGGCGCCGGATGCCACCGTGCGCGACCGCACCGCCGCCGCTCCGGGGCTGTGGTCGGCGCAGGAGCCGGCCTCTGGCCCGCGGCGCGGCGGGTGGCGGAGGCGACTGGCACTGCTCGCGCTTCTGGGGCTGGGCGCCCCGACGGCGGCCCCCGCCAGCGAAAACGCGGCTCGACGATGTTCTCGACCGCCACAGCCACGATCGAAAGCGCGATGAGCGGTTCGACCACGGCCGACGGCATCCGCACGACGCCGGTCACCGCCAGCGCGAGCGTAAGCGCGTGGGCCACCGTGAAGGCGCTGACCTGCCAGAGAAGCGGCCGCCACGACGGCGCCGCCAGCACGAGCGCGCTGATGAACAGCACGTGGTCGAACCCGCGCGGCAGGATGTGCTCGAGGCCGAGCGTGACATACGTGGAGAACACGCCGGCATGTTACCGCGTGCGCACGGGCACGCGGACGGCGGGCACGCGGCGTCCGGCCCACCGTCTGCCGCGGCGCCAGCCGAGGACCACCGCCGTGCCGCTCACGGCAATGCCGCCGAGGCTGAGGACGATGACGACGAGGTCCCAGGCCGGCCGGGCGAAGTAGAGCGCGGGGAAATCCAGGGAATGCAGGCCCTGATACAGCCAGCGCTCGAGACGGCTGAGGCGCTCTTGCTTTGCCACGAGCTGGCCGGACCGCGGGTCGGCGTACAGCCACGTGCCGGCCGCGTCGTCGAACTTCACGCGGAGCACCGGCAGCGGACGGCCACCGTCACGGTCGTAGTAGTAGGCGTCGTACTCATCGAGCCAGACCGACTCGACCACCGCCGCTCCGGGCACGGCCTGGTGCGTGAGACGCTCCACCGAGGCGCAATCGAAGCGGTCGACGAGCGCGTGGCTGGGGTCGCCCACGCGCGTCAGCCGGCGCTCGAGTGCGGTCTGCGGCGACAGAAACGCCGCCAGGTCGGTGTTGGTCCACTGGCCGGCGTCGGCAGCATGTGGCGGCCGGTAGGCCGACAGATACGCCGCGCCGTCGAACTGCACCAGATCGACTTCACGGGCGGGAAACGCAGTGGCCAGCGCGCCGGCGGCAGCGCGGATGGCGGCCACGTCGAGCCGTTTGAGGTCCAGCGGGCCGCCGGCCAGCACCTCGCGCTGCGCGCGGGTCGGCGAACTCCCCGGACTCCAGTCCCAGGGGTTCATCGACAACATGCCGCTCAGGATCCACGTGAACGTGATGACGCCGAAGATGAGGCCGCCGTAGTGGTGCCACTTCATCATGCCGGCATACGGGGAACGCGACGGCGCGCTCGCCCCCCGCAGCCGGTACCGCGGTTGGCGCGACCAGCGCCACAGCCCTGCCGCGAGACCGCTCAGCGCCATCACGCAACCGACGAGCGATCCGTAAACGATGAGGCCGTCCCAGAGGTCGGCGTGGCGACGCAGCGGCGTGAAGTAGACCCAGTGCAACACGGCGCCGGCGTAGCCCCAGAGGCGGCCGCGCGCGTCGGTCTTCATCACGATGTCGCCCGTGCGGGACGAGAGGTAGAGATGTGTACCGGCGGCGTCACCGAGCGCCAGGCGATGCAGCGGCATCTGGGCGCGAATGACACTGCTGAGCGTCCACTGGTCGGAGTCTTCGAGGCGCCGTTCGTGGCGCACCGTGGCGGCATGCTCGGGCACGAAGGCACGCACGGCGGCGACGGCCTCCGGCGCCGGCACGTCGTCGAGCGGTGCGCCGGTGTCGGCGTAGACCGCGCGCCACTCGGCGCCGCGGGCGAAGCGGTACACGGGCCGGCCCTGCCACATGCCGATGCGCAGACGATCCGGTGCGGTGGCGGGGTGGTAACCCGCGCGCCGCGCGGCGTCGGCCGGCGGCACGGCCACCGCTGTAAGGTCGAGCGGCGGCAGGCGCATGAGACGCTCTTCCGCGGTGAGCCGTGGCATCCGGGCGTACATCATCACGATGCCGGAGGCGAACCACACGAGGAAGAGCCCGCAGCAGGCCAGACCGAGCCAACGGTGGGTGTAGATCAGCCAGCGGGTGACGGTCGCGAGTGACATGCACGGCGAGTGTGACGTGGTATGGCGAGGGGCCTCGTGTCGAAGCGTCACCGCGGTTGGTGCGCATTCGCACCACCTCGCGGATCACGAGAGACAACGGCGAGCCGGTATGATCGCCGGCATGCCCGTGCGCCTGTCCGTCGTTCTACTCCTGGTCCTCAGTGCCGCGTGCCGTTCCACGGCGCCCCTGCCAGCCACCTCGGCCACACCGGCTCCGCCGGCCGCCGCGATGCCCGACAGCATCCGCTGGGTGCGCGACGCCGCGGAGTATCGCGCCGCCACGCTGCAGGCGTATCGCCTGGCGACGAGCGCCGTCGAGGCGGCCGCGGCCGGACGCCAGGCCGGTTCGTGGGCCGTCGTGCTCGACGCCGACGAGACCGTGCTCAACAACGTCACGTATCAGCTCGAACGCGCACAGCAGGGATTGCCCTACTCGAGCGAGAGCTGGGCCGCCTGGGTGCGCCGCCGCGAAGCCACGCCGATTCCTGGCGCCGCCGCGTTCCTGGCCCGTGTGCGGGCGCTCGGCGGCCGGATCGCCATCGTCACGAACCGCCTCCAGTCAGAGTGCGCGGACACCGCGGCCGTGTTCGAGCGCCATCAGCTGGCGCACGATGCGCTGCTCTGTCGGCCGGATGCCGGCCCGTCCGACAAGAACCCGCGCTTCGACGCGGTGGCCGCGGGCCGGACGCCGGCGAGCGCGACGCCCGTCGAGATCGTCGCCTTCGTCGGCGACAACATCCTCGACTTCCCGCGCCTGTCGCAGCAGAGCGCGCGTGCGGGCGAGGCGGCGCTCGCGCCGTTCGGCCCGCGGTTCATCCTGCTGCCCAACCCGATGTACGGGAGCTGGCAGCCGCGATGACCGCTGCCCTGGCACCTGACCGCCCGGCGCGTCTCGGACTCGTCTCGGTGAGCGACCGCGCCGCAGCGGGCGTCTACACGGACGAGGGCCTGCCGTCGCTACGCGCATGGCTCGGCGCCGCGCTCGCGACGCCGTGGACGGCGGTTGAGCGGCTCATCGCCGATGACCAGCCCACGATCGAAGCCACGCTCATCGATCTCGTCGATACGGAGGGCTGCGACCTCGTGCTGACGACCGGCGGCACCGGGCCGGCGCCACGCGACGTCACACCCGAGGCCACGCGCGCGGTCGCGCACCGCGAGCTGCCGGGCTTCGGTGAACAGATGCGGCAGGTGAGCCTGCGCGCGGTGCCGACGGCGATCCTGTCACGCCAGGTGGCGGTGATTCGCGGGCGCGCCCTCATCGTGAACCTGCCGGGACGCCCGGCCGCCATCCGCGAAACGCTCGAGGGCCCGCGATCGCCGGATGGCTCGCTGACCATGCCCGGGATCTTCGCCGCCGTGCCCTACTGCCTCGATCTCATCGGCGGCCCGTATGTGGACACCCATGCGGCCGTCGTCGCGGCGTTCCGGCCCGCGTCGGCGCGCCGCCGCTGAGGCGCCGGCATGACACGTGGTCTACTGTGACGCGAACCTTCTTCCCCAGACAAAGGACTCCTGCCGCATGACCGTCGCCGACATCTTCGCTACCAACATGGCCAGCACCACGAAACTCGCCACGATGATCCTGCCGCAGCTCGAAGGCGGCACGCACGGCGTCAAAGTGGCCGGCATGATGTTCTTCGACGACCACGTCTACTGCCTGCGCGCCGCCGACCCAGTGGGCGAGCGCCTGGCGAAGGTGGCGGCCGAGCAGGGCATCCTGCTCATGGTCTGCGATCAGTGCGCCGTGCGCCGTGGCCTCGCAAACGGCACGTTCGACGAGTGCGGCACGGGCAGCGTCACCGCCAAGGGCCTCGTGCACGGCGTCGTCGCCGGCTGCTTCCCGCAGCTCTACGCCGCCCTCGGCGGCGCCAGGCCCGACCAGGTCATCATGCTCTGACCACCGGTAGCCGCGCGCCCGTCCCGGCGCGCGGCTACACGCCCGGCTCCCGGTCTGCGTCCGGCGGTGACGCCGGCATCACGCGATCGTCGATCGCCGGCGCGCCCCAGGCGTAGAGCACATGCGTCTCGACCGGGCGCCCGCCCTCGAGGTGGTCGGCCGCGATCCGGCGGGCCATGGCCGGGTCTACGTACTTGTACCAGAGCCCGTCGGGCTGCACGATCACGATCGGCCCGTCGTCGCACCGGCCATTGCACAGGGTCTTCGTGGTGTGCACACGTTCGTGCAGTCCGCGCGCCTGCACTTCCTCACGCAGTGCCGTCGTGCTCGCCGAGGCGCCTCGTGCCGCGCAGCTCGAACCGTTGCACAGGAACAGGTGGCGCTCCACCTGCGTCAGATCCTTGATGGCCATCGCTCGATCCTACGCCCGGTGGCCGCGCGGCGCTGGTGTCATCCGACACCGCCCGCCGCACGAACCTCTGGCACGCTGAGACCCTCGCGCCGGATGCCGCGCGCGGACAGGAGGCTGCAGGTGCCACGCATCATCGTCAAGCTCGTGTCGACAGCCGGGACCGGCTATTTCTACACGACCACGACGAACCAGAAGACGACGACCAACAGGCTCGAGCTGCGGAAGTACGACCCGCGCATCCGTAAACACGTGGTGTTCAAGGAAGGCAAAGCCTAGCCCCGGCCCGTCACGCGTCAGTGCGAATGCGCGGCCTGATGCGTATGGCCGCCCTCACCGGCGTGATGGTGGTGGTGATGGGGCATCGGCGGCGCCTGCACACGCAGCAGGCGAAGGCCGTTCATGGTGACGGCAAGCGTGGCGCCGGTGTCGGCGAGCACGGCCATCCAGAGCGTGGCCTCGCCCAGCGCGGCCGCCACGAGGAACGCCACCTTGATGCCGACGGCGAACCACAGGTTCTGCTGTACCACGCGCAGCGTGCGCCGCGCGTGCCCCACGAGCCACGGCAGATGACGCAGATCGTCGTGCACGAGCACGACATCGGCGGCATCGAGCGCCGCGTCGGTGGCCCGCGGACCCACGGCCACACCGAGGGTGGCCGCCACGAGCGCCGGCACGTCATTGATGCCGTCACCCACCATCGCCACGGGGCCGTGCGTGCCCAGCTCCGCAATCGTCGCCGCCTTGTCGGCCGGCGTGCATTCACCGCGCACCTCGGTCACGTGCATCGCCCGCGCGGTCGCCTGCACGGCCTCGGCATGATCGCCTGACAGAATCACCAGCTGGCGGACGCCGCGGGCCCGCAGCAACTGGGCCGCCGTGATGGCGTCGGCGCGCGTCGTGTCATGCGCCCCCAGCACGGCCCACAGCTCGGCGCCGCTGCCGCACGCCACCACGGTCAGGCCCTCGGCATGCAGGCGCGCGATCTCCCGCGCGGCCTCGTCACTCACCTGTGCGTGCTCGCCCAGGAACCGGGCGCTGCCGATCCAGAACTCGTGGCCCCAGGCCTCGCCGACCAGGCCCCGTCCCGGCACGGCCTGCACGTCGTGCGCGTGCGCCGCGCCCTTGGCGGCGCCGCGGCTGGCGGCGAAGGTCACGAGCGCATGCGCGAGCGGATGTTCGCTGCGCGTTTCGAGCGCCACGATATGGTCGAGCACCTCACGTTCGGTGCGCGCGCCGAGCATCCGGAGGCTCACGATCTTCGGCCGGCCGGTCGTGGCCACACCGGTCTTGTCGAACGCCACCGCGCGCAGCGTGCCACACCGTTCGAGGTGTTCGCCGCCCTTGACCAGCACGCCGTGCCGGGCCGCCGCCGAGATGGCGGCCACGATCGTGACCGGCGTCGAGATCACGAGGGCACACGGGCAGGCCACGAGCGTGACCACGAGGCCGCGGCGGAACCATTCGTCCCAGGCGCCGAAGCCGACGAGCGGCGGCACGAGCCACACCGCCAGGGCAAGCACGACGACCACGGGCGTGTAGACGCCGGCGAAACGTTCCACCCAGCGCTCGGCGTCGGTGCGGCCCTGCCGGGCGTGCTCCACCGCCGTGAGCATCCGCGCCAGGCCGCTCTCGTCGGCGCGGCTGCGGGCGCGGATCTCGAGGGCGCCCGATCCGTTCACGGACCCGGCCGTGACGAGGTCGCCCACACGTTTCAGCACGTGCGTCGGTTCCCCCGTCATCGCCGACTCGTCGACGCTCGACGACCCGGAGACGACGTCCGCATCCACGGGAATGCGCTCGCCGGGCTTCACGCGAAGCACCATGCCCGGCTCGATGCGGTGCACGGCGACATCGTGTTCGTGGCCATCGACACAGCAGCAGGCATGCCCGGCGGTGCCCTGCATCAGCGCCCCCACGGAGCGGCGGGCGCGCGCGGCGCTCCACGCTTCGAGCAGTTGCGAACCGGCAAAGAGACTCGCCACCGTAGCGGCTTCCGACACTTCGCCCAGCCACGCGGCGCCGACAATCGCGATGACGACGAGCACGTGCATGTCGAGCCGGCCGGCGCGGGCCGAGGTGACGGCCTTCGGCAGGATGATCGCGCTCGCGGCGAGCGCGGTCGCCGCATACGCGGCGGTGCTCACCCAGGCCGGGCCGTCGGCGTCGACGTCGGCCACGAGGGACAGCCACGCCCCGCCAGACTCGATGAACTGCGCCACGACCGCCACGGCCAGGCAGGATGCGCTGAGAATGCCCGACCACCACACGCGGGGCTCGACCGCCAGCTCTGGCACGGCCTCGTCGGGCTGCACGAGCCGCAGGCCGGCGCGGGTCACGGCCGCCGAGACGAGCGGGAGCGTGGCCGGCGCCGCCAGCTTGAACGACACGCGCGCTCGCACCTGATCGATATGCACGTCCGACACGCCGGTCTGGCGGTCCAGGGCCCGCCGCAACGCCCCCACCTCCTCGGCACAGTGCAGGCCGAGCACCTGCAAATCGACGGACTCACCAGCTGCTGAATTATTTACTTGCATAGTTGCGCAACTATTGGGATACTCCGCCCATGGCCCGCCGCGACACGCCCGCCGCCCCCGAGACGTGCGATCCGCCGCATTCCGCCAGCGCCCTGCCGCCGCTCGATGGCTCGCCGGCCGCCCTGGAACGGGCCACGCGGCTCTTCCGCGCCCTCGGGGACGAGGGCCGGTTGCGGCTGCTGACGCGGCTGGCGACGGCGCCGGCCTGCGTCACGGATCTCGCTGAGGCGGAAGGTGAAAGCCTGCCGACCATCTCGCAGCGGATCCGCGTGCTGCGCAACGAGCGGCTGGTCACCCGGCGCCGAAACGGCCAGCATATCACCTACGCCCTTGCCGACGACCATGTGGTGGCCATCGTGCGGGCGGCCATCGACCACGCCGCGGAGACGCGGCAACCCACGTAAGCCTTCAGGAGCATCGCCATGTCCGAGACCCATCGCATCCACCGAGATCACCCCCACCAGCACGGCCCCGGCTGCGGCCATCAGGCCGTGAGCCACGACGGCCACGTCGACTACCTGCACGACGGCCATCTGCATCACCTGCATGACGGCCACGTCGACGAGCACACGCTCGACGTCACCGCCGCGAATCCCTCGGCCTGCACCCCCGCCCATGCCTGCGGCGCGCACGACACCACGCACGTGCACGGGCCGGCGTGCGGCCACCAGGCCGTGCCGCACGGCGACCACATCGACTACCTCGTGGACGGCCACCTGCACCACCCGCACGGCACGCACTGCGACGACCACGGCGCAGTGGTGCTCGCCTGACATCGCGCATGCGGCCGGACGCCCTCGCGGCGTCCGGCCAGTGAGTCGATGCGCACCGCGCCGGCGCTACCGCGGAGCAATGAACGGTTGCCGGAGGGGAACGAACAGCAGGAAGCAGAGGCGGAAACGCGGGATCATCCCGCTCGACGGCGGCCGGCGCTTCCTCGGTGTCGGATGCCACACGCCACGCCGGGAACGGATCCTGGAACGCCTGCCAGCCCTCGCGGCCGAGCGCCATCTCGTCGTCGGTCAGCAGGCACGCATCGAGCCGCGCGGCGAGCACGGTCTCGTCCATCTCGCGGCCGATGATGACGATCTCCTGCCGGCGGTCGCCGATGTCGTCGTGCCAGTGCCGGCCGATGTCCTCGAGCGCCTCGGTGTCGGTGGGCCATTCGGCCGGCGGAATGTCGGCCCACCAGAGTCCGGCCGGCTGATGATTGCAGGCGCCGCCCGCCTGCGACCACTCTTCCACGACAGCGTGTTTGGTGGCCAGCCAGAAGAACCCCTTCGAACGGAACACGCCCGGCCAGTCTTCGTGGATGAGGGCCCAGAAGCGTGCCGGATGCATCGGCCGTCGCGCGCGGTAGACGAAGCTGCGGATGCCGTAACTCCTCGGATTTCGGCACTTCTTCGCCGCGCATTACCGCCAGCTATCCGGGCGCCTGGCTGGCGGCCGTCAAGTCGAAACGACCGGTGTCGAGGACCTGATCGAGCGGCACGATGCCGCGCTCGGCCCTGACGATCGCGGCTTTCGGATTCAGCTGCCGCAGCACCGCCTCGAGCGCCTCGAGCGTGAGCGCGCCGCGCAGGCGACACAGCTGGCGAGCCAGTCCGCGGACGTTGCGGAGTTGAGAGCGCTGGTCGAGACGCTGATGCGCCAGGTGGCCCAGCCGCGCTAGGCGACGCACCCATGGACCGGCCCTCGACCCCACAGGGATTCGGGTGGGGGGCCGGAACATTGTGCGCCGGCTTTCACGACCCCCAGACCCACCCCGGGGGCAGGATGTGGGGGGGGTGGGCGCCGTCTCCACAATGTCTCCAACGCGGGGGGCCACGGGCGGCGACCGGAGGCGACCCCCGTCCACAGCGGTGCCAGTCACCGGGCGCACCCTCAGCAGCCCGGCGCCGCCGGGCACCTACAGCTTCACCGTGGCGGCGCAGAACGCCTGCGGCGCGAGCGCAGCCACCAGCGCCCAGACCGTGACGATTCCCTAGGGCCTACCGGGCGACCGTTCCGCTCGGCCGGGCCCCTCTCCTCCGCGACACCCCGGTCTCGTCACCCCGACGGTCGACGGGGCCGGAGCAGCGCGCGGAGGCTCTGATGTGCGCCGGTGGTCTCACGACGCACGCGGTCGGGGTGGCTGGGATACGATTACCCGTCGGCGCCACGGAGGCGTCCACATTTGCGGGAGACGTCCATGCGTTGTCACGTGATCCGACTGAGTATCGTCCTGGGGTGTTCGCTACTAGCAGCCGTATCGGCGTCGGCACAGACCGTCGGGACTTTTTCATGGCAGCTGCAGCCCTACTGCAATCGATTGACGCTGACCGTCACCCAGCAGGGCGGACAGTATCAGCTGGACGGGACCGACGTGGATTGTGCCGGCACGCCCTCTGCCGCACGCGGGATGGCGCT